>WQVR01000064.1 GCA_009785775.1 Candidatus Proendomicrobium guianensium | reverse complement strand
TTTAAACTTAAAACCGCAAGCATAATTACTTTATCAACAATAATTCTTGCCTTGTTTGTGGGCGGTTTAATTAATCATATCGGGCGTTTATTTTTATAATTGACAAAACGCGAAGTTTATTGTTTAAATGATGTTATGATTCAACTTTTGTTGACATTACCTATAATTTTGCTTTTGTTGTTTCTTATGATGTCTCCGGGCAGAACTAACAGACTTGCGGAACTCAGGCAGTTGGAACAACTATCGCAACAGTTAGATTCAACCGACAAACAAGAAATATCAACCCAAACTACAGGACCAATAGGCTCGCACACGGCATTAATACAAAGAGTGCGCGCCCTTGCAGACCAACATGCGCAAACTGAGGCCAGAATTTTGGCTGAGTTTGAAAGATAATTAAACCCCTACAACTTTCCACCCTTTTTGCTATAATAATTTTCTATGGACTCTTCCCTTACAAAAAATGCTTCAAAAACCGCTTCAGGCACAATTCTTTCAAGAATATTGGGCTACACGCGCGACATGCTTATGGCAAGTATGTTCGGCGCGGGAATGTTTGCCGACGCGTTTTTTGTTGCTATTCGCATACCAAATCTTTTTAGGCGGTTGTTTGGCGAAGGCGCGTTTTCAGCCGCGTTTATACCCGTATTTTCGGAATACCTAACAACAAAAACTAAAGAAGAAACACAAAAAATGCTTAACTCGGTTTTTGGCGCGTTAAGCGTGGTACTGCTTGCCATTACGCTGCTCGGTATTGTATTTTCACCTGTGCTTGTAAGGCTTATCGCATGGGGCTTTGCTGATGACCCCGAAAAAATGCGCACTACCATTGAACTTACCCGTATTATATTTCCGTTTTTGTTTTTTATTTGTATTGCCGCAATGTTTTCTGCAACCCTTAACACTTTGCGTTCTTTTTTTGTGCCGGCAGCGGCACCTGCTTCCATAAGCGGTTCAGAAATTATATACATTTTAGCGCTAGCACCTCTACTTGCCCCGTACAATGCCATAAAAGGCCTTGCCCTAAGTTTTGTTTTTGGCGCGCTTGTTATGGCTTTAGTGCAATACCCCCTAATAAAAAAATTAGGCTACAGCTTGAAGTTATGTTTTAACTTTAAACACCCAGCGATTAAACGTATTTTCTTTTTAATGATACCTGCCATGATAGGACTTTCAGCAGATCAGATAAGCGCTTTTGTAGATAACATTTTCGCTTCATTTATGCAAGAAGGCTCTATTACGGCTTTATACTTTTCAAACCGCCTTATGCAAATGCCGCTGGCGGTATTTGGGCTGGCGCTTGCTACGGTATCGCTTCCGGCTATGAGCAAAGCGCGCGCAGCGGGAGATATTGATTCTGTAAAAAAAACTTTAAGCTTTTCTATAAGATTTTCTATTTTTATTTTGGTGCCTTGCGCTTTAGGCTTAATGACAATAGGACTGCCTATAGTGCGCCTATTATTTGAACGTGGAAACTTTACCGAATTTGCCTCAATACTTACAAATAATGCTTTGTTTTTTTATTCTTTAGGGCTACCTGCTTATGCGGCCTCCAGAATATTTGCAAATACTTTTTACGCTTTTTGCGACATTAAAACCCCTGTAAAAGTTGCCTTTGCTTCAGTATTTTTACACATCGTGCTTTGCTTTATACTTGTGCGCCATTTAGACATAGGCGGACTAGCGCTGTCTACCGCTTTGTCTGCTTACTTTAACGCCGCTGTACTTGCATTGTTACTTCGCAAAAAAATAGGCAGGATAGATTTAACGCAGATAGTTTATTCGTCAGCAAAGTCATTATTGGCGGCGGGGGCAATGGCATGGGTAGCGTTTAGGGTTAGCGCGATTTTTTCAGACAATCTTTTCATAGCAGTACCCGCGGCAATTATTTCAGGTGTTATCGTTTTTGCGGCGCTCTCTTATCTTTTAAAGTCACAAGAACTTACAAGCTTAATTTCATCTTTCAGAAAAAAAGCAAATGCGTAAACAACCTGCAAAACTTTCAAACTCC
The DNA here is from genome assembly GCA_009785775.1 of Candidatus Proendomicrobium guianensium. Lineage (GTDB taxonomy): Bacteria > Elusimicrobiota > Endomicrobiia > Endomicrobiales > Endomicrobiaceae > Proendomicrobium > Proendomicrobium guianensium. Next base: position 3,958 of record WQVR01000064.1, on the reverse strand, counting down.
GAAAGAATAAAGCTAAACATCCCCACCTTACCCGGCGTATATATAATGAAAGACGCCGCCGGAAATATTATTTATATAGGCAAAGCCGTAAATTTAAAAAACCGCATATCGTCTTACTTTAACAAAGATCTTCAAAGCAAGTCCGCCGCTATTATTACCGCAATGCGCACAATAAGTTACATTTTATGCGCGTCTGAGCGTGAAGCTTTAATTGCCGAACAACAGCTTATAAGAAAAATTAAGCCCCATTTTAACAGCATGTGGAAAGACGATAAGTCTTACCCCTATATAAAATTTTCTGTGGCTGAAGACTTTCCGAGGCTTACACTTACGCGTAAAAAAATAAACGATAAATCTCTTTATTTCGGGCCTTATCCACAAATAACTTATATAAAAAAACTCATGCGCTGGCTTACAAAGCTTTTTAAAGTACGCCCCTGCAAAATTAATTTTAGTGAACAGGCATTGCCAAAACAAGAAAAAGTAAAATCCTGCATTTATTACCACACTTACGCATGTCATGGCCCATGCCTTGGCAAAATTTCAACGCAAGATTACAAAGAAAAAACTAAAGATATTATTTCGTTTTTAAACGGCAAATTCGGCACGCTAAAAAAACAGTGGCAAAAAGAAATGCAAATTTTCAGCGATAACTTACAGTTTGAAGAGGCAAAAGATGTACGCGACAGGCTACGCGCGATTGCCAATATGGCAGAACGTATTACGGTAAGTGAAATTTCTCTGGACGAAATGAATGCTTCCATTTCTCGCACAAACGCTTTAGAAGAACTTAAAAATGTTTTGCGATTGCCCAAGGTGCCTGTAGTAATAGAAGGGTTTGATATTTCAAACACTCAAGGAACTTTTGCGGCGGCTTCTATGGTGCGTTTTTTAAACGGAGTGGCAGACAAGCAAAATTACCGTCACTTTAAAATGAGTTCGCAGGGACCTGACGACTTTGCAATGATAAATGAAGTTGTGCACAGAAGATACGCGGGGCTTTTGCGCAAAAATGCCCCCTTGCCTGATTTAATACTTATAGACGGCGGCAAAGGTCAACTTGCGGCGGCTACAAACGCCCTTACTAGACTTGGGCTTAACATAAGCCTTATCTCGCTTGCTGAAAAAAATGAAGAAATTTACTTGCCGGAAAAAGATTTACCTTTAAAACTTAAAAAATCATCACAAGCGCTACGGCTACTGTGTGCCGTGCGCGACGAAGCCCACAGATTTGCCCTAAATTACCACAAAAAACTCCGTGCAAAAGCGTTTTTGCCCTAGCATACTAAACAAAATTTTCATTATATTTTACGCGGCGGATAAAATACCGTGGATGTTTTTAATGCGTATGGGAGAATTTATAAGATTTGACGCGCTTTCGCCGTTGTATACTGGAAGCAGATTGTTTTGGGCTATACCACTCAAAGCACTGTAAAATAATGAACCCCTGCCATATGGGGAATTTAGAGATGCTTCACTATCAGCTTCTATCACAATGTCAAACCGCGTTCCAAATCTGGATGTAAAAAAAGATTTTAAACCGCTGTATGTCGAAAGGATGTCCCCTACCGCTTCTATTCCGGAGTTAGCATTCTGTCTCAATGTCATCGTACGGCGTTCATATTCTCTAAGCAATTTTCTAAAATACCCATATATGCCAACTCTTAATCTAAATCTATTTGTTCGATAACTTTCAAAAACCGCCATGGCAGCTTCATAAAATCTTTCTTTTTCATACTGTTGTGAAATATTACTCAACAAAATATATTGCAGGGTATAACCTAATGTATGCTGAGGGCTACCGTCAATGCTATATCTTTCCCCTGGTTTAAGATTTTCCATTTTCCGCATTATCTGATTATAACTCCACTCATTTTTAGCTAAAAGACCGGGGTGTCCATGCCTGAACATTGCATGGTCTGCGGTAAGTTCTGCAAAAAATTCATGCAGGATATTCCTGCTCATATTATACTCTCTGCCGCGAAATATACGCTCCCACCACCCTCCCCTAAGACTAAGCATATACGAGAGAATGCGATGTCCTAATTCGTGATAAGCCGTGTAAGTAAACTGAGCGAAGTTATTTTCAAAATTATTTAGTGAAAATGCGAGGCTGGAGTCTGCATTACGGTTACTGTTACGGTCTATCAATTTATTGCTTAGCCTTGTGTTATCTGCAACCGCTTTTATTTGCCTGGAAAGTTTTTCGTCAATGTCTCCAATAATAAGGTTTTTGTGCCTGTCTTTTGCCTTTGCCAAAGTGTCATACTTGTCAAGCCAAAGGGCGGTAAGATAAGTTTTTAAATATTCGTCTCTAAAAAGCAAATTACTGACATTTCTTTTACCAGCTATTTTACCATTGTCTAAAGAATATCTTATAAAGTCGCGTGCAGTATCTTTAATGCTTTCGGAAAACTCGGGCGCATGTCCGTGCTGAACCATAAGCATAAATGCGTATAGCTTTAGAGCGGCAGTACTCATGTAGCTGTCTATCAAACTTTGTAAAAATTCTGCATTATCTGCGTATCTTCTGGTTAGCACAAAAGCAATTTGGCTGTTTTTTCGTGAATGTATAAAACTTTTTAACCCTGCCCATTCAAAGTTCTTACCGCGATAAAGAAGATTTCCGACTTCTGACTGCGGCACTTCAAAAATTGCTTTAAATGTTTCTTTGCTTAAAAAACGCAGGTTTTGTATTATAAATTCGTCTAGTAACGGACCAAGCTTGCCTAAATCCATATTACTTGCCATTATGCTTTCGCGTATTAAGACCGTATAATCTGCAATAAATGTCTTATCTGAATATCTGATACGGGGATTTTTCATGTGTAAATTTAAAATATTAAAAAAGTTTTGAAATTTGTAGTTTAAATCAAACATCTTGGCAGACCCTGCATTTCTGGCGCTTACGTTGGCTATATCATCCAAAGCCATAAAAACATGCTCTATAGCGTCAACGTCAAATTCTCCCCGCCGTTCACTTCTGGATAAATGCCTCAGCCTTACTCTAAAATTTCTGGAAGCGCGCGCTATTTCTTTATCAATTACCTTAACATTAATATGCCTGTGGATAATTGCAGTAATAATTATACCTGCGCCCGTCAGTGCCGCCACGGGTACTGTAACAGCGCCTACTATTGCTACCGGTAATGTTATAGCCGCCGCTTGTAACACGCCGAAAAACAAAACACCCCATGTCCATCTTTTATGATAAGCAGTAAATATCATCGCCCGCAACAATATATAAGTTGCGGGAGCCATAGGACCTGTCATAATAATTGGCACTATCGTAGTTATAATATCTACAATCATCATCACAGGCTTAAAACCGATAGCTCTTTTAAAATCTCCATCTCTGCTGATACCGGCTATAAGGGTTAAAAATACGCTTACAAACGGCATTGCAAAAATCCATTCCCATAAATGTGCCGTACCTGCATGGCGCTTTCCTAAAACAGAATATGATGTTTGTGTACGCTCATTGCCGTTTAAATCAAACATAATTTGTGTAATTTCTGTACCATTTTCGCTAACACCAATTTGTAAAGCGCCGTCTGTTTCATGTACGTTAAACGCAACAGAACTGTTTTCTTCTGCCAATGCCCGGTTAAGCTCTTCAATATTGTTTTGCAGGATTGTTTGGTTAATTGAACCGCCCGAAATAGAAATTTCGTTTAAACTTCTTATTATAGTTTCAGCTTGAGCAGTTTTTTGTTTTCCCAATACGCTTGGCAAAGCCAGAGCATTTTGGCGGGTTTGCGCCGCATTTAAAATCGCGCGTCTGTAAAGTTCAAGCGTTTGGGCAATGTCGTGCGATATATTAGGCGTTATAACCGTATAACTTATACCCGCTTTTTGAAAAATTTCACGCACGCCTTCCGTATGGAACCCACCTATAACCATAGCCCTGCGCCCAAAGCCCGCTATAACTTTATTTGCAAAAATTTCATCACGCATA
>WQVR01000063.1 GCA_009785775.1 Candidatus Proendomicrobium guianensium | reverse complement strand
TACCAAAACGTTAAAGTGTTTTTTTCGATAAAGAACAGCCTGTTTTGATATATTTCAACCGCTGACAAATTGCGCGGGCTTAATCTGTCGCCTGTAAAACGCGCTTCTTCAATATTTTGCCCGTCATAAACCAAAGGCATATCTTCGCCGTTGACGGCAAAAATTCTGTTTCTGTAAAGCGTGTAATGCCAAATGTCTGAAAGGCAGTTTTCTTTTATGGCTTGGGTAGCGGAGTTTGCTAAATCTGCCTTAAAAATTTTACTGCCCGAGGCGAAAAGCAGTTGCTCATTTCCCGCCACAGAGTAGGCAAATATTGTGCGCGCGCGGGGCGAATCTAAAACTTTTCTATAGCCGCTGCGAAGCTGTAGGCAGTTTTCTTTAGGAAGCCAGTTTTCCATTTCTATAGCTGTGTTTATGGGCATATTTTCGGGTGTTTCAGCGGCGCTCCAGCCGGCTGTGGGCGCGCTTAAAGTTACTGTGTGGCGTTTGGGAAGGCGCGTAATTGGTTTTATTGGCATTCTCATATAATTTCTCCAAGCCCTGCCATGCCTGCGGCAAAAGGCGTGATGTTTCTTCTGTTAGAATCTTGGTCTTTTAATTTGCCCAAGAAACTTTGGAAATCTCTGTAGCTTTCGGCATAGTCGTATCCCATTTCGGCTTTAAATTTCCATAAAAGTCCCCGCAGTAAAAGTTTAGAATCTAAAATGCTTTCATCATCGTTCCTATTAAAAAACTCTTTATAAATGCGCGTTCCTGTTGAACTGTTTACTATTGGCTTTGCCGTTTTGTAAACAAAGCCTATTTCAGCGCGAGAGCCGGCGAAGTCCGGCATAAAGCATATGTGGTTGTCTTTTAAAATAAAACTGCGCCGCGCGCTGCCTGAAAGTTGGCGGGAAAGCCCGAATTGGTAAGCGTCATAAGTTATAGACGCTATAATGCATTTTGAAGTGTAGTCGTAAAGGTAGCTTGTGATAAAAGTGTCAAAATTGGGAGCAATGCGTGACAGGTCATAACCTTTAAGCGAGCTGTTGTAAATGCTTGAGTCATCCGTTAAAAACGTTGTTTGGCATATAAGCGCTTGCCAGTCGTAACATTTCAATACTTCTTCGGTTGCTCTGTTAAGCGCGCCAACCAGCCTCTGCGCATTAGGGTTTTGCGGGTTTTCAATACTTGTTACAGGCTCGTAACCTAAAGTGATAGCCGCTTGTTGTACTATTTCCAGTGCATTCATAAATATCTCCTTTTTTACTTTGGCTTTTGAATTTTTACTTCCTTACACGCCAGCTCGTGTACTATCCGACACTTCTCTGCCGCAAGCGTCGTAAAAATGTCAAAATCCTTCGTAATTTTTTAAATTTAACTGCGTTTCAACTCTACGTCATAATAAAAAAAACTTTCTTTGATTTTTTTGACATTTTTTAAGTAAACGCCCACGTTTTCTAAAACAACTTTAATTTTTACTTTAAACGGATTTTTTAAATCTATGCCGTAGTACCAGTTTTTAATGGCGCCTGCGCGTTTTAAAGAAATTAAAAAATCGTCAAAATATCTTCTTAAGTAAGCCAGCTTGTCATGCTCTTGCAGGCTCAAAAAAGGCGGCTTTGACATATCTATTACCGCAAGCCTTTTTACAATTTCACGTTTTAATTTTTCTTTGTCCATATACTTCTCCTTTTGTATACAGGGGCTTAGCCCCTTATTTAATAAGTCTTGCTTTTAAATCATTAAACGTAAAACCCTTAGTGTGCGCGGAAGCGGTTGGGGCTTTGTCAAAAAAATAACCGACAGCGCGTCTTGAATAGGCAAGGCAGGCATACCTGAAAGCGTCTGCGCCGTGGCTTGCCCAGTCGTGCAGGGGGGTGTCTTCATAGCGGCCAAGGCGTTCGTTAAAAGCTATTCTGTAATTACGCAGAGCTTCTATGCCGCGCGCGCATTTGGCGTGGTCAAAAAATATATTGCTAAATACCGTGCGCGCAAAATTTATTCCTTCCATTATGCCTATACGGGGAAGCACTTCCACCTTAAAGCCAAGTTTTAGCGCGTATTTGTTAGCTACTTCAAAAGCGCTTTTGCCGGAAGCCCAGTTACGGTTTTTTGCGTCGTGTGGAAGAAACATTGTGCTTATACGGTAGCCTTTGTCTTGAATAACTTTTAAGTAATGGGGAAGGGCTTCGAAATTATTTTCGTAGTAGTCGCAAAACAGAATTTTGTTTTTAAAAAACTGCACAAACCATATGGCTGTGGCGTCGCGGGCGCCTATGTCAAAAACGGCGTGGAGAGGGTAATTTTCGTCAATGTTAAGCGCGGTTATATGCCTGCTTTTTTCAAGCGCCGAAAGTTCTTTAGTATAAACCCCGCCGGTTACGGTATCGCAAAACAGTCCGTATAAAAAACGATCCCGCTCAAGCGCAGGTAACGCCTGCAGGCGTTCAAGATAATCATCTGAAATATTTTCACTATTATCACCCGGATTCATTAAAAGGCTTGCGAGGTTTTGCGGCGATAAGGGGGTTAGGCCTATAGGTTCTTTAAACTCTATAAATTTTTTATATATCCAGTGTCCTTTTGCAGGAGGGTTGCAGTCTATATAAATTTTATTTGTAAGCGCCGTTTTTTGCGCAAGGCGTGTTAGAGCGGTTGTGTAGGCTTTATAGCTTATTTCTGACGCTTCGTTAAAAAATATTGTAGAAAACTCATTGCCCAAAATTTTTTCGGTGCGCTCTTTATCGTCTAACCCCCCAAACCAAATTTCACTGCCATTGTCAAAGCGCAGGCACCACTCGGTTCTTGAAAGTTTTGCTTTGCGTTTTGCCGCCGGATATGCCAAGCCTATAACTTTCGGAAGAGTATCGCCTATTACAGATTGCCTTAGGTGGTTAAACCTGTGGCGGAATATCGCGTGGCGCGATCCGGGCGCTTTTAAGGCGCGCGTAATTATGGCGTAAATAATAAAAAAAGTTTTAGCGCTGCGGCTGCCGCCGTAAAGCAAAATTTCTTGAGCTTGCGACGTAAAAAGCTCGAGAGCTTGTAGTTGTTTTTGCGTAAGTTTAAAAGATGACATTTTTATAAGTCCTTTGCTTTGCCTTCTATTATAATTTCGCCTTTTTCAGGTACTGCGGCAGAGTTTTTAAGCGCGCTGTCTAAAACCTTTGCATACATTTTGTAAAACTCGGTAGGGTATTTGCTTGCCCATTCTGCCATAGCTTGTACGCCGCCCAGTTTGTCAAAAACTACATTAACGCTTTCTTTAAGCGTAACGTTGCTTTTTAGGGCAATGCTTTCTCTTTTATCAAGTGAAGTTGTTTTTTCTTTAAGTTTCAATTATTTCCTCGGTGCTGTTTGGGGGATTAAAGCCGCTTAGCGGGCTTGAAGCCCCTAAGGGGCTAGAAGTTGTTGTTTTTAAGGAGCGTTACGGTTTGGTTTACAAAGTATTCGCTAAGTCCTGTGCGTCGGCGTATTTTGCGTCTGCCCCACTTAAACTTATATGTTAAAAACAAAACAAGCCGCTGATTTTTTGTAAAATTTTTTAACATGGTTTTAGAACTTGCCCTTTCACCGTCTATATACTCTCCGTATTGGCGGGTATTGTCAAAAATTGCTTCGGCTGGCGCATACTTGTACTTGCAAGGTGTTTTATAAAGCCTGTCTTTTTTCTTTATATACTTTACCGGCATTTGCTTTGCTCTCCTTGATATTATTTGTTAATTTTTAAAACACCGTTTATTCTTGCTATGTCGTCGCAAGACATGCTTACAATGCAGGTAAGGCAGTCTCGTACAAGCACAAGATGTTTTTTAAGGCTGCTGATAGTAGGGGCTTTTTTTGAATCTTTAACGCCGTCTAATAAAAACTTAAGCCTTTCAAAAGAGTGTTCATAATTTTTCAACTTTATAGACATAATGCTCTCCGTTAGTTTGTTTCTTCAATACATGTCCGGCAATAAACATAGTTTTTAGATATTTCGCGCAAGTTTAATTTTTTTAAACAAAGCCTGCAGCGTTTATGAAGTTTAATTTCCCGTGGTGTAATTACCCGCGAGATTACCTTCCAACGTTTTCCAAAAATAATTTTTTTGAGCGCCAGATAAAGCGCATTTTGCATGCGGCAGGTTAATTGCAGTTTGTAAAATTTTAAACTTTTGCTAAAACTCATACAAACAACTTAATGCTTAAACAAAGACAGGCTATGGCTAAAACCAAAATAAGCCTGTTGCGCGCCTTAATAATTTTTTTGTTGTAAAAGCGCTTTGCGATGTAGTTTCTCACTGTTTAACACTCCTTTTTCAGATGTTTTTAACCATAAAAGGTTAAATATGATAATATATTATTATAATTTTACAAAAATGTCAAGGCCTGTTTTGTCGTCTATGATTATGTTTTGTGTATGTGAAATATAGTAATTTATTGTTGTTTGTTGGCGAATTTGGCGGTATATAATGTAAAAAATATTGATATTTGTTATTATTTGTGCTAATATATTGCTAATAGTTGTTGTTTTTAGCAATGGAGGTTTAATGAAATTTAATGAAAAATTATTACTTTTGCTTATGCAACATAAAGTTAGCCAGAAAGATTTTGCCTTGGCGCTATCTACTTCGCCGGCGCTTGTTTCTAATTGGATAGGTGGAAAGTTTGTGCCTAATGCCGAAAGCATGGCAAAAATTGCGGCTTTTTTTGATAAGCCGATGTCTTATTTTTTACCTTCTTTTCATATAGAAGCGCCATCGGGTGATTTTGAACTTAAAGAAGAGCGTGTTTTAGATAAACTTTATAAAATGGAAGTAGACTATATCCCCATATTAGGTACGTCAAGCGCTACCCGTGAAATTTTTATGTTAGAAGAAACGCCGGAATCTTTTTTGCCTATAGCAAAATCGCACCCGCATGATTTTGCCGTAAAAGTTAAAGGAGATTGCATGGTAGACAAAGACAACCTGCGCGACAGTATTTTTGACGGAGATTATATAGTAGTACGCCCAAATGCCGAAGTGAAAAACGGAGATATAGTTGTGGCAAAATTGGGTAAAGACGAAAGCACAATAAAACGTTTTTACCGTTCCGGCAAAAACATAGAGCTTGTGCCCGACAATGCCGACTGTCAAACAATAAAAAAGCCGGCATCAGAAATTGAAGTTTTAGGAAAAGTTGTTTATGTTCATAAAATAACGCGCTCAAAACCTAAGCGAAAATTAAGTTAACCAAAACGGATGTCAGTAAGGTAAAACTTTGCATATTTCATATTTTATGATATAATGTATGACATGCGTTATACAGTTTTTGTTTGTTTGTTTTTATTGTTGCTGTCTTTACCTTGCGGAGCATTTGCCCGTGATCTGGAAAGTCAACGTGCGCAAGCAGCCAGAGTTAATGCAATACTTGATTCCGCGGTAGTGTCTCCCGTGCAAGCTTTTGAAGGCGCAAGAAGGTTTCACCTAAAGCGCCAAAGCGTTGCCCGTATGCCTTTTGGCACGTCTACGTTTTATGATGAAATTTTTGTAGACGGCTCAAACCAACGCATAACCTTTCGTAGCGCCGGCGAAACAAGGCATTTGGTTGCAAACAGAGACGGTATTTTTGTAATTACAAATGAAGGCATAGAAGAGATAAGCCCTTTCTCAGACCCTGAAGACCTTGAACTTTTTACTCTCCTTTACCGCTTTTTAGATATTTCTTTAGACCCTTCGTTAAATTATATTTCACCTCAGGTGCGCGACCAACTTTATACTTTTGAATTTTTAGGCAGTACTCATATAAATGCTATAGAGGCAGATATTATACGGGTAGTTCCCCGTGACAGGCGCTTGACCACATATGCTTCCGTAGTATATGTTTCAAGGCCTACAAGAATAGTTGTCCGCAGGGAAGTTCCCGGGCGACGTTATGTTGCCCGCGTGCTATATGCGCAAAGAATAAGGGGTATGGTAGTGCCTACGGTTGTTGAAATTTATACCGGCCCTAATATGAGAACAGTGCGTACCTACACAGCTAATGCTAACCCGCGTTTTCCGAG
>WQVR01000062.1 GCA_009785775.1 Candidatus Proendomicrobium guianensium | reverse complement strand
AGGCAGACTCAATTACATGTTAAATAATTACGAAGAAGCTTCAAGAAACTTTCAGTTAGCTTCAAGGGATAAAAATTATTTTAATATATCACGCGAACTTTTAATAAAAACAGATTTTAAAAAAGGCGATACTAGCGGAGCTCTTAAAAGGTTAAATGATATTGCCGAAGATGACAAAAATTCTTTACTAACGAAAGCGCATATTTTAAAAGAATTTGACCAAAACAAAGAAGCTATAGAAATACTTTTAAAACTTTCTAAAAAAGACCCCTCCGACATGTGTATTTTAGAAGAAATAGGCGTTCTGCATATAAAAGAAAATAACCCCGCAAAAGCAAAACATTTTTTTGAAATTTGCTTAAAAAACAACCATAAAACAGACCAGATATATTACTTTTTGTCAAAGGAGTATTTTGACGCTGAAAACTTTGAGAAAGCTTGCCAGTACTTTGTGCCGATTAAAAACAAAGTAAATTTTTATCAAGAAACAATAAAACTTATACAGTATTTTATAATTAACGGCAAACAAAGAAAGGCTTTGGCTTTGATAGAAGATATTTATGAAAATTTAGACTTGTTGGACAGGCGCGATAGCGATATGTTATTTAACTGCGTTGAAATTATGCTGGGAAAAACAGAGCTAAAAAGCTACCCTAAGTATTTGCAACTTGAACCAACAGGCATATGTAATTTTAGATGTATTATATGTTCAAAAACGAATTACACAATATCTAAACATCAAAAAGATGAGTTAAAAGAAATGTTTTCTTATGCTACTTCAGTTCTTTACACGGGCGGAGAGCCGTTTTTGTACCCGCATATTATGGAATTGTTGCAGGCAGGCTATGAATATGGCGTGCGTCAAAACTTAGTCACAAACGGTAGCCTTTTAACGGAAGAAATAGTTGAAAAATTAGCTGCTATGGATATTAAGCTGGCTGTATCAGTGGATGGTACAGATAAAACTACATATGAAAAAATACGAATAGGCGCAAATTTTGAAACTTTATTAAAAAATTTGGAAATTATAAAAAAACACAAAAAACAGTCTCCATGGTTTTATACACATACAAATTTTACAGTTAGTGAGGAAAACTATAAATGCATGGAAGACATGGTTGATTTTGCCGCAAAGTATAATTTCAATGAGGTGTCTTTTTTACCTTATAGAGACAGTACAGACCCTTTTTCTAAAAAGGTTTTAGAGTATATTGAGCAAAGAAAAAATATTCTTTACAAAAAAGCCCAAGATAATAATATTGCGCTAAACTGTTTGTTTATTAATTATACTCCGCCAAATGCCGGGATAGCTTCTCCCTCCACTAATAAAACAACTTTGCCGCCAGACAAGCAACACTTACAAAATTTAAAAGCAGACATTGCCATGCTTATGGCAAATAAAGATAACTTACAGGAAAGGAAAGTAAAATGCTTATTTCCGTGGAATGCGCTTGCTCTTATGGGCTCAGACAAAGGGGCGCAATCTGTGCCGCATTGTACATGCCACAATGACAGAAATAGAAATGAAAGCGACTATTGGAATGAAAATAGAACTTTTAAAGAAATGTGGAATGCCAGACTTTTTACAACCTATAGAAAAGATATGCTTGCAAGCAAACAAAGCATATTATGTAACCCTATATGTAATGCAGATTTTGAAATATTAAAGCCCAAACATTAGCAAATAGTATCGTTAGCTTAAATCCTTAAATATCAAGCTTGTTAAGTAATGTGAAGGTTTTATCGTAAAAATCTCTTGTAGCTATACTTTGGGTTAAATCTATTTTAGCATTTGAGTAAAGCATTGCCTGACATTCGTTTAAAATGTCTTCTATGGCGCTTATAAGTTCCGGACTTTGGCGGGTTTCTATCATTTTATTTTTTATCTGATATGTTGTAAGTCCCTCGGCAGATTGTTTAAACGCGCTTGCAAAGTATTCTAAGCAACCTTTATACATTGCTTCGTAAAAACCTTTGGTATCTTTTGCCTTTTTTGCTTTTTGGAAATACTTTTTAGAGCGTCTGTAGGCAGACTTGCTTTTAAGTTTTATGGTATCTTTGTTTAACCGCTTAATATAAACAGAATGCGCTTTAAAGGTAACTAAAAGCGCGCCCGCCAGCGCAAACCATATCAGGTTGTGTTTTAAAAACCCCCAAGCCTTAGTTAAATAATTCAAATTTATTTTAAATGTACCCTCGGGGGTTATAAATGCGGTTGGCATTTCCTGTCCGATATGCGCGTCTTGTGCAGGCGTTAAAGGTAAGCCTGTAACGGTAAAGTTAAATTCTTGCGCGCTAAGTTCGCGCATTGTGCGGGTATTTGTATTAAAATAGCTTATTGGCTCTATCCGTATAAACGCTTCACCGGGTTCAGTTGCCATTATAAGTGTTGTAAATTCCCTGCTTGCGCGGCGGTTTACAATACTTGTCGCGGGGATTATGCGGGAAGAGGTTTGGTAAAGTCTTAAATTTTCTGATGCTGTAATTGTGGGCGCAGTCATCGCGCGGACATTACCGCTTCCGGTAATTGTTGTAATTAAATTAAAGGGCTCTCCTGTTTGGTAATTATCGGTGGTGGTGCGTGCGGTTATGGTAAACTCGCCCGCCATTTGAGCACTTTTCGGCAAAGGCAAAACATTTATTACTATGGGGTCTGTTTTAAACATGACGTTTCGTGACGGGCGCAAAAGCCCGAAAAACCCCGTGCCGGTACTTGTTAAGTCGGGTATGCTTGCGTTTAGGTTAGCAGATGGTATTGTAATATTGCCGTCTGTTTGCGGGAAAAGAAGGGTTTGAATTTCACTTACAAAAAATCTTCTGCCGTTTATGGTTTGTTCAAAAGAATTTTGTTCTACCCTGTCAACTAAAAAGCCCGCAAAGTCAGGCGCCTGATATGTAGGCGAAGACACAAGGTTTAATCCCGTAAAAAGTTGGAAAGTAAATAAAAGCGGTTCGCTGACATACACTGTTTGCCTGTCTGTAAAAGCTTTTACAAAAACATTTCCTTCCTGTGCCGCGGCACTTTGCGGCGCGCCGGGGCGCGCCGGGGCTTGGGGCCTTGCGGGTGCGGGCGCACCCTCTGCTACTTCTATTTGTATGGGCTCTGTTGAAAAAGTTTCGCCGCCCACACTAATGCTAAAAGAAGGTATGGAGAATGTTCCCGTAGCCCTTGGACCTAAAACATACTTATGGGATATAGAATTTTGCGTTGCCCCGTTTACAAAGCTAAACCTTTGGGAGCTGCCTGTGGCTAAAATATTAAAATCGGCGAGATTGGGTATTGTAAAGGCAGGCAGGCTTGCTTGGCTTGAAGTAAGCGTTACTGTTAAGTTTAGAACGTCTGAGGTGCTTAGGGAAGTCCTGTCTACCGTTGCCGAAATATTAAAAGTTGCCGCGTATAAACTTAACACGCTTGTAAAGTAAACTAAAGCTATTACGATAAATTTCATATATAAAAACCCTTAAAAATAATTTTAGCAAAAATTTTAATAATCCGCAGTAAGTGTTTTTATTAAAATGCCTTAGGCATTTAAAGTGCTTTAAGCACTACACTACCAAAAGTTAGTGGGCGGCCTTCTTGCAGGGTCAGGCGGCCTGTTTTGATGGTACTGGTCTTGTTGATTAAAGTGGTCCAGCCAGTTTTGGGTTCTGGGGTCAAGTTCATTGCCTTGGTCTGTTTGGGCGTTTTGGTTGTCTGCATCTGCGCCAGCTTCACTTTCGTTTTCATCTTGGTTATTATTATCTTCACCGTTTTGGCCTTGTTCTTCCTGTTGGTTTAAAAACTCCAAATTATGTTTTGCCGCAAACCCCGAAGGGTTTAAATTAAGCGAAGCCCTGTAAAATTGTTCGGCAACTTGTGTATTGCCCATTCTAAATGCGGTATTGCCCATATTGTAAAGCAGAACGCTTTGAAAAACCTCGTCTGTGGTATTTTGTAGCGCTTGTTGGAAATAGCGCATGGCGTTTTCAAAATTGTTATTTCTATAATAAGCTGTTGCTAAGTTATAATTTATTTTGGGATTTTGCGGATTTCTGGCGTGGGCGGCTTGAAAAATTTCAAGAGCCTGTGCGAAGTTGCCCCGTTCGTATTCGCTTACGCCAGAAAACATTGGCGAAGCAAAAGCGCTTTGGCTAAACGCCGCAATTATTATAAACGCCGCCAAAAATTTAAAGTTTTTAACTTCAGGCATAAAAAAGAAAAGCATTAAAAATATAATGCCAAGTGCAAGCGGTATGTAAAACCTGTCTTGTAAATTTACAAACGCGCCTGTTCTTCCTTCAATCATATCTAAATTGTTTAGGCGCCTTGCCAGTAACTCTGCTACATTGGGGGTGCGGTTTAAATTAAAATACTCACCGCCAGTCTGACGGGCAATTCTTTGCAAAGCCGCTTCGTCAAGCCTTGTCATTACCGTGCTTCCGTCAGCGTCGCGCGCAAAACCCGTAAACACTCCATTTTCATATAAGGGTATTGGCTCTCCCTCAATGGTGCCTATGCCTACGGTAAAAATTACAAGCCCTATGTCTTGGGCATTTCTTACTGCTTGGTTTATGTCTTCTCCGGCAAGATGTTCACCGTCGGTGATAAGCACTAAAGCTTTTGAGCCTTGTGGCGAATATCTTAAACTGTCAACTGCCAAGTTTATTGCGCTTGCGATGTTCGTGCCGTAAAACGGCACGGAGTTAGTGTCTAAAACGTTTAAAAACATTAAAAAAGCATTATGGTCATGGGTAAGCGGGCATTTCCACACGGCTTTTCCGGCAAAAGCTATAAGCCCTATGCGTTGGCCGGGAAGCTGGCGTACTAAATTGTAAAATACCATGCGTGCGCGGGTAATCCGGTCGGGGCGCAAGTCCCGTGCGAGCATACTTTTAGAGGTATCTAAAGCTATTACAATATCTGAGGCAGCAACTGTGCGTTCTCCTTCAACAAAACCCCATCTGGGGCGGGCAAGGGCAGTTACAATACATACAAACGCGAGTATTAAAAAGCCACCGCGTAGTAAATGCTTTTTAAAACTTAAATTCGAAATGTCTTTAAAAATTTCTGCGTCGGAAAAATTTTTAAAATCTTTTCGCATAAGTTTGTAAAAAATTAAAAACATTGCCGTAAAAATTCCGACAAAAATAAAATAAGAAAAATAGTGGCTGTTTTGAAACATCAAAACCTCTTTAAGAATACGTTTATGGCCGCACCTGCAAACAGTAGCCAAAACGCCCAAAGTAAAAATTTTAAATATTCTTCATTAAAGTTGAAATTTTGAGTATATTCAAACTCGCTTCTTTCGAGCTCGTCTATTTCTGCAAGGGCTCTTTCAAGTTCGCGGGCATTACTTGCATGAAAGTACACGCCGCCCGTGATATCTGCTATTTGTATTAACTGGGTAGAGTCAAAGCTATCATCCGCCCTTATGCGGCGGCGTCCGAAAAAAGGGTCTGTTACTTCAATAAGGTCATTTGGGCTGCCTACGCCTATGGCATATATTTTTATGCCTACGTCTCTTGCAAGGTAGGCGGCGGATATCGGGTCTATTTCGCCGGTATTGTTTACGCCGTCTGTAAGCAAAATCATCACTCTGCTGTCAGATTCCGTTTGGGCAAGCCTTGCCGCCGCTGTTGCAATTGCGCTGCCTATTGCGGTACCGTGAGAGCGCGTAATGCGTATGTCTATTAAATCTATAAAAGAGACAAGCGCATTTGTATCTAACGTAAGCGGCACCTGCGTAATTGCTACGCCTGAAAACACTACTATGCCTATTCTGTCATTAGGGCGTCTCCTGACAAAATCTTTTGCCGCCCTGTTGGCATAATCCATGCGGGTAAGATTGCTATGCGGGTCTATAGCCATCATAGAGCCGGAAGTATCTATTACAAGCATAATGTCTACTCCCGACGCTGTTGCCGTTTGCAAACCGCGCATGCTTTGCGGTCGTGCAAGCGCTGTGATACACAAAACAACCCCCGCACAAAGTAAAAAACTTGAAATAATGCTAAGGTAATGTTTGTAAGTTTTTTTT
>WQVR01000061.1 GCA_009785775.1 Candidatus Proendomicrobium guianensium | reverse complement strand
TATTACTTCCCCTTCCTCGCCTGTTTGCAAACTTTCAGCCTCTGCGCTGTTTTTAATTAGCGCTTTAATTTCTGCGTTTATCGTATAGTTTTCGTACCCTTCAAAAACGGTATCGCCTGTGCTTTTGTGCAAAACCGAATAAAATGTTATATCTTTAGCGCCCGAGCCGTGCCACGAAGCGCGGGAAATATCCTGCGCTTTTTTTTGTTCGGCTTTAAAGCCGTCTTCGTCTATTTGCATATTGTTTTCGGCGGCAATTTCTTTTGTAAGGTCTTGAGGGAAGCCGTATGTATCATAAAGTTTAAACACATCGATGCCGCTTATAATTTGCGCGCCTTTGGCTTGATAACTTTTTATAATATCGTTTAGTATATTTTCGCCGGTGCCTAAGGTTTCTAAAAATTTTTCCTCTTCTAGCTTGATTATAGATTGTATATTTTCCAGCTTTGCAGGCATATCAGGATATGCCGTGCACATAATACTGTTTACCACAGGCGAAAGCTTGTAAATAAAAGGGTCGCGGGCGCCAAATATTTTGCCCTGCCTTTGGGCTCTTCTAAGCAATCGCCTTAAAACATAACCCCTGCCGTCATTAGAGGGCATAATACCGTCTAAAATTAAAAATGTTACGGCGCGGGCGTGGTCAGCAATCATTCTAAGTTTGCTTATATTTTCCTGCGGCTTTATTTTTAACAAATCGGCGGATGCCGACATTAAAGGCATAAATAAGTCTGTATCAAAAACATTATCTTTGCCCGCAGCTGCCGCTACAAGACGCTCAAGCCCCATGCCGGTATCAATATTTTTACGCGGAAGGTTTTTTAGGGTGCCGTCTGCTTGCCTGTCAAATTGCGTAAAAACTAAATTCCAAATTTCTAAGTATCTGTCGCAATTGCACCAAGGACCGCAGTCAGATTTTTTGCAGCCCATGTGTTCGCCTAAGTCTAACAAAATTTCAGAGCATGGCCCGCAAGGGCCTGTAGGCCCCATGTTCCAAAAATTTGTTTCTTCACTCATACGTATAATTTTATTTTCGGGAACAATTTTTTTCCAGATATTTGCGGCGTCATCGTCATCTTTATATACGGTAATATAAAGTTTATCTTTAGGAAGCGCCATTACGCCCGTTAAAAAATCCCATGCCCAGAAAATAGCTTCTTGTTTAAAGTAATCTCCGAAGGAAAAGTTCCCAAGCATTTCAAAAAAAGTTAAGTGACGGTTGGTAATGCCTATATTTTCGATGTCTGAAGTTCTAAAGCATTTTTGGCAGGTTGCGGCGCTTGTAAAAGCATCTTTGCTTTGCCCGAGGAAGTGTTGCTTAAACTGCACCATGCCCGCAGAAGTAAAAAGAAGCGTTTTATCGCCGGAGGGTATTAAAGAATCGGACTCTACTATTTTTGCGCCGTTTTTTTGAAAATAGCTTAAAAAACCAGCCCTGATATCAGATGATTTTGCATTCATAATACTGATAATTCTAACATAAAAAAGGGGTTATAATCAATGAGTGTAGATTATTGCCCCTTTTTACTTTCTATTGTTAAAACTTTATTAAATTATTTGTACACCACGTATGTTTTTCCTGCAATGTCATGAATGTTTTGTTTGTTTTTTGTAAAGGCGCAAACTACAAATAAAATCCAAACAGGAGACGGTGCAAACAGAGCTTTTATTGCGCTTCTTATAGCAATTTGTTCCCGAGATGGTTTTTCGCCATCTGCATTTACTACTTTAATTCCAAGCGCAAGTTTACCTGGTGTAGCCTGTTTTTGTGAGCTTTCAAACAGAAAAAAATAAACCCAGTATATAGCCGCAAATATCAACATCATAAATAGAAAATTTCCGGATAAAAACGGAGCAAAAAAACTAATAACCAAAAAAAGAGGCGTCGACGGAAGCAACAAAACCAAAAAATCTATCACATAAGCCAAAAAACGTTTCCAAAAACTTGCATAAACCATATTTTCTCCTTGTAATAAAAAACGCGTTTTGTTGTTTCTGCAAAAAAACAACTACATTGTATGCAATGTAGTTCAGATTTTTGTAAGTCTTTAAAAACAAAAATTCGAAAGCTGATGTAAAAATGGCGACGGGTGGAATTGAACCACCGGCCAAAGGCTTATGAGTCCTCTGCTCTACCCCTGAGCTACGTCGCCAAAAAGGTAAGGTACTGCTATAGTCCGTAATTTTAATATTTTTCGTTAATAAAGTCAAACAATAGCGCCTCCTTACTTAAGGAGGCGCTATAATGTTTCTGTTACTAAAGTATATTATTTATTTTTTGCTCTTTTTGTTCTGCAGCAACCTTTGCCTTCACGGTGACCATGGCCGCCTCTTCTTCTACCTTCTTTCATAGAGCATTTTTCGCCTGTGCATTCTTGAATTCTAAAAGTTACTCTTCTGTTTTGGCTTCTTCCTTCAAGCGTATCATTGCTTGCTATAGGCTGTGAGCTACCTAAACCGACAGCCGCAGACCTTGCTACGCCATTTCCTCTAAGAACATTCGCAACGCTTCTTGCGCGTTGACGCGAAAGCCTTTGGTTATATTCTTTAGTCCCCAAAGAACATGTGTGGCCTTCAACTACAACCATTATGCCTTCAATTCTGGATAGTACACGCGCGGCCGCTTCAACATCTCTTCTGGATTGATCAGTTAACTCAGAACTGCCAACTTCAAACCTTACAGGTCTGTTTAGCGTTAAGCCGTAGGAACCATCATTGTTTCTGACTACGCTCCCGATAGGTCTAAGCACTTGCGCAAGATCCGCCGTAATTCCGGTAGCCGGTCTTGTTTCAACATTTCTACCCGCGCAACCTACGCTAACAAAAAACATAGCGCAAAACGCAAGCAATAATACTTTTCTCATTATACAATTCTCCCATTAGGGCTTAGCCCTTTTTATTTTACACCTTTATAATCACTAGGGGGATTATACATTATTGTAACTCTGGTTTCAATACCATTTTTAGAAAACTACACCTACTGAAAAAGTAAATTTGGGATTTTCAACAGTTATCCTTTGGCCAGGCATGTCTCTATTGCGTATAGCGCCCGTATTCATGCTGTATAAAAATTCAAAAACAAGCCTTTGGAGTACTATGCCAAAACCGGCAGCCCAGTAAAACCCGCCGGACAAATCCCCCGGAAAATTTCCAGTTGAATAAAATATATTATATCCGATATGTCCCACGGCATAACCATACATATTAGGTTTCTGCGGAAGAGAGCGCAATTTTAGCGCCGCATAAACAGGCGCAAAGCCAAACCTTCCCGGCACACCATCCAGCGAACGCGGAAATTGCGCGCTTACGCCAGCGCCAAGCGCAACAAAGTCGCTAACATATTGAAAATACTCTACTGCCGCCGAGAATGCTCCGTCTGATAACCTTTGGGTACTCCCGCCTGATGTAAACCGTGAATTAAAATCGCCGCCTATTTTAAAAATAAGTTCACGCATTTTTATATTATCGGCAACGGTACCATGAAAATCATAAAATAGCGATACTACATCTCCGGGCCTTCTTTGAGGGATAACAACTACCGAAGCCACTTCATTACGGTTAAGTTCAACCCAGTCTTCGCGCGTAACAACAAAAATAGTGCTTGGCGTTTGGTTGGCAATATTGCCTTCTATTACAGTTCCGTCATTTAGCGTGATTACCGCAGTATCAACTATAGCGTATAATGCTCCGTAAAACAAAAACATAATACCAATAAGCGTTAAAAATTTTTTCATTTTTTTCCCTTTTCCCTTGCGGCTTCAAGTTTAGACGGCATGCAACCGCAATATTTTTGTACGTGATAACCTTTAAGCTTTAAGCCGTTTTTGCCGTTGTAATAATTCGGGCGCCCGTCTATGTAGTAAAACTTTGGATTTTCGCAGGCGTTTTTTATATAGCTGTGGTTTTGATATAAACCCGCAAGCAACGTTGTGCTAAAAAAATCAAAGCTATTGGCAACCGTGTAGTTTATAGTTTTTTTTATGCGCGCGCTATAGCAATAGTCGCATTGCTTTTGGGAAGCTTCCCAATTTTCGTGTAGTTCAACAAAGTTAGAACTAAACTCAGCAGTATATTTTTTAGCGCTCTCCAGGCGCGCCTGATACTCTTTATCCGGTGCAATATTAGGATTATACCAAAAAAATGTTATGTTAAATTTTTCTACAAGCGCCTCAACCACACAAGCCGCACACGGCGCGCAACAGATATGAAGCAATAAAGATTTTTTCATTACAAAAGTAAATCTTGCGCGGATTTTTTAAAAGTTTTACCCAAATGCTTATAGGCAAGTTCGCTAACCACGCGCCCGCGCGGCGTGCGCGATAAAAAGCCTATTTGTATAAGGTAAGGCTCGTAAACATCTGTAATTGTGTCTGCGTCTTCGCTTATTGCTACCGCTAAAGTATCTACGCCGACAGGACCGCCGCCAAACTTTTCTATTGCCGTTATAAGCATTAAGCGGTCGCGCTTGTCTAACCCTATAGCGTCTACCTCCAGAGCGTTTAACGCTTCTTGTGTGAGGTTTTTTGTAATTATTCCTTCTGATTTTACTTCCGCAAAATCTCTTACGCGCCTTAGTAATCTGTTAACAATACGGGGCGTACCGCGGCTTCGGCGTGCAATTTCGGCGCAAGAGTCCCCGTCTATCTTAACGCCTATTATGGCGCCTGAGCGCTTTACAATTTGCGTAAGTTCTGCCTCATTATAAAAATTTAAGTGTTCTATAATGCCAAACCTGTCGCGCAAGGGCGTAGAAAGCATACCCGCACGGGTAGTAGCGCCGACAAGCGTAAAACGCGGCACGGGAAGTTTAATTGTTTTGGCGGAAGGCCCTTGGCCTATTATAATATCTAATTCAAAATCTTCCATTACGGGGTACAAGGCCTCTTCCACCAAGTGATTAAGGCGGTGTATTTCATCTATAAAAAAAACGTCTCCCTCAGAAAGATTAGTAAGTATGGCGGCTAAATCTCCCACGCGTTCAAGAACAGGGCCTGACGTTGAGCGAAAATTTGCGCCCATTTCTTTGGCTATAATGTGGGCGAGCGTAGTTTTGCCAAGCCCCGGAGGCGCATAAAAAAGACTGTGGTCTAAGGGCTCGCCGCGTTTTTTTGAAGCTTCAATATAAATTTTTAAATTTTCTTTTAGTTTATTTTGCCCTACAAAGTCGTCTAAGCTTTGCGGACGCAAAAGATTTTCAGGGGCGGTTTCTTCAGTGGCGGATATATTTTCTAAAAGATTTTCATTTTCCATAATATAACCTTATAAGTGTTGTAAAGCTTTTTTTATAATTTCCGCGGGGCTAAGCCCGTGACGGGCATCATGCCCCTCTTTTTCAAACGACACTTCGCTTACTGCCTCTCTGGCTGCCGCCTCTTTAAAACCCATTGCCACAAGCCCTGCAATAGCTTCGCTTTGCGCGCCTTGAGGCGGCGGCGTTTGGGCCCACTTTGCATTTCCTTCAATTTCAAGTGCTGAAATTTTATCTTTAAGCGCGGCGGCTAATTTTTCGGCGGTTTTTTTTGTAAAACCGAAAATGCCCGAAAGCATTTCGATATCTTTAGACATCACAGCACGTTTAAAGTCCGGCAGGGATTTTGAAATTTTGTCAAAATATTCCATTGCTTTTTTGGCGCCCGTTGAGGGCACTTCGTCTTTAATAAGTAAAAACATTTCCCTTTCCTGAATGCTTAAAAAGCCATAAAGCATAATAACGCCGCCATACATTCCGGCAACCGCTTCATGAACAAACAACTTGAGCTTAGCGCCTAAAGCAAGCCCCGAAACTTTATCATAAGTTGAAACCGCAACAGCAACACGATAACCTATGCCGTTTACTTCCACAACCAAAAAATTCATGTTTTTTTCGGCAAGAGCGCCGTTTAAAAAATCTATCATTTTTTACCCGCTAAAGCATTAGCCCATTTTGCGCTGTTAACATGGCACACCGCTATTGCAAGGGCGTCGGCGGCGTCGTCAGGGCGGGGCACTTCTTTAAGCTTTAAAAAAGATTTTACCATATGCTGCATTTGGTGCTTGTCTGCCGC
>WQVR01000060.1 GCA_009785775.1 Candidatus Proendomicrobium guianensium | reverse complement strand
GAACCGACATTTGTGGCTTTTGAGTCGTTATAGTATTTCACGCCGCCCGTCTCTTTAACAAATTCTATCCTGTGTGCAATGCCTTTATACTTGCTTATAGCGCGCTCTATATTTTTTAAAAGAACCCCGCAAACATAAGCGGCAGCGGCAGCGGCTAAAATATTTTCAATATTATGGATGCCCGCGATATTTATTTTAGGAGTAATAGATTTCCCGTTTGGGAAAAATATAGAGCCGTTTTCATAATAAACACCGCACTTTTTGCGGCGCGAAAAATATATTACTTTGCACTTGGCTTTTTTGGCGAGCCCCCTGCAAATTTTATCGTCATAGTTGCATATTAAACAATCGTTTTTTGTTTGATTTTTAAAAATGCCAGCCTTTGCCTTTATATAAGCGCGCATGCTTTTATGATGGTCTAGGTGGTCTTCTGTAATGTTTAATAATATGCTGATGTCAGGTTTAAAACCGGGTGAGTCTTCCAGCTGATAACTTGAAGTTTCAAGCGTAAGCACAGAGTTTTTTTTAATTTTGTTTTTGCTTACAAGTTCGGAAAGGGGCGTGCCTATATTTCCCGCCGCCGCAGAATTTTTAAAGTACGAGGCTATAATTTTTTCACTAAGGTCTGTAACGGTAGTTTTTCCGTTTGTTCCGGTAACGGCTATAACTTTTTGAGGATTGCAGCGCGCAAGGGCAAAATCCAACTCGCTTATAACGGGAATACCCGATTTTTTTGCTTTTTTTATTATTGGAATATCGTTTGTAATGCCGGGGCTTTTTATTATAAAGTTTGCGTTTAAAACTGCGCCAGAGTGGCCGCCAAATTCGGTAACAACTTTTTTATTAAGGTTTAATACTTTGCGCCAAGCGCCGGAGTCTGAAGCAAAAACTTCATACCCAAGCTTAACCGCCAAGTTTGCCGCGGCTATGCCCGAAACTCCAAGCCCTAAAACGGAAATTTTTTTAAGCGCGCCATGGGGCGAGTTAGCCGCAAGAAACGCTTTTTTCATGTTTATTTACCTTAATTTAAGCGAAACTATCGAGATAATTGCAAGCATTATGCCTACTATCCAAAAGCGTATTGTAACTTTACTTTCACTTATACCGGAAAGTTCATAGTGGTGATGTATCGGCGCCATTTTAAAAAAGCGTTTTTTAGACCTTCTGTAGTGAAAAACTTGTATCATTACTGACAATGCTTCTATAACAAAAATACCGCCAAGTATGGCAAGTATAAGTTCCTGCCTTATAAATATTGCGCTAAGCCCCATAACGCCGCCTAAAAAAAGGCTTCCCGTATCACCCATAAAAACTTCGGCGGGGTGACAATTGTACCATAGAAAACCTATGCCCGAGCCCACAACCGCGATTAAAAACACGGCTATCTCGCCCGCGCCCGCAACATGGGTTACCCTTAAATGATTGGCCATATGAAAGTGGCCTATAAGATAGGCAAATATCGCAAGGGTAAAAGCTACTATAATAATATTTCCTATGGCAAGTCCGTCTAGCCCGTCTGTAAGGTTTACAGCATTGGAACTGCCCACAAAAACAACAATAATTAAAACAAAATAAACGTAAGAAAGGTTTATGGCAAGGTCTTTAAAGTATGGAATGTTTAAACTCATAGCATAGTCGGCATTGGAAGGAAAAAAATATAAATACACGGCTACAAAAACGCCAAGCATTATCTGCCAAAAAAGTTTAAATTTGCCGGAAACCCCGCGGTGGTTTTTTTTGATAAG
Organism: Candidatus Proendomicrobium guianensium; assembly: GCA_009785775.1. GTDB lineage: Bacteria > Elusimicrobiota > Endomicrobiia > Endomicrobiales > Endomicrobiaceae > Proendomicrobium > Proendomicrobium guianensium. The sequence continues at coordinate 4,324 of WQVR01000060.1, read as the reverse complement.
CTTTAAGTAATCGTCATAAAAACCGAGCACGCCAAGCCAAACGCTTGCTATAAGCAGCCACACAATAAAGCGGTTATCAAGGCGCGCCCAAAGCAAAGTTGAAACCACGCTTGAAACAAGTATTAATACGCCGCCCATTGTGGGCGTTCCGCTTTTAGCGTGATGTGTGGCGGGACCGTCTGTGCGTATTGTTTGTCCGATATTTAGTGATATAAGCTTTTTTATCATGTAGGGGCCGGCAATAAAGCTTATTATTAAGGTTGTAAGTATCGCCCCGCCGGCGCGGAAAGTTATATATTGGAATAAATTAAACGGAGAAAAAATATCCCTGAGCGGAAAAAAAATGTGATAAAGCATTAAGCTTCGCCCATTTCGTGCCTGATTATAATTTTATTGTATATTTCCTCAAGCTTCATGCCGCGCGAAGCCTTAAAAATTACAACGGTTTTAGAGTCTAACACTTTGTCAAGTTCTTGAAACAGGGCGTTTTTATTTAAGGAATAATAGCAGGGCTTAACCTTAATATTTTCTTTAGTATAACCGCACATATCGCCGGTAAGGAAAACGCCGGCTACGTTTTGAGTGTCTATAAACTTGCCAAGTTCGGCGTGAAATTTAGGCGCGTCAGACCCAAGCTCTAACATATCGCCTAGAACAGCCACAATTTTCTTACCCGGATAAGCCTGAACAATGCTTGCTATGGACTCTTTAATGCTTGAAGGGTTGGCATTGTAAGCGTCGTTAATTAAAACGGTGCCTGTGGGAAGCGTTGTAATTTCCATACGCATTGGCGGCGGCGTAAATTTTTCAAGGCCTTCTTTGATTTTGTTAATGTCTACGCCAAGCCCGTGGGCGGCGGCGGCGGCGGCAAGCGCATTAAAAATGTTAAAGCGCCCCTTTATAGGAAGGTTAACTTCGGCGCTTTTTGTGCCTATGTGAAGTTCAAACACGGGGTTATTAGGCCAAACGCGTAAATTTTTGGCATAAATATCTGAACCGTTATAAAGCCCGTAAGTAATTGTTTTTGTATACATTTTTGAAACAGCGCTTTTCAGGTAAGGATCGTCAATATTTAGCACTACAAAACCTTCTTTAGACGTGCCGTCAAGCAGTGCGCGTTTTTCGTTAAACACGCCCTCGAGGCTGCCAAAAGTTTCTATATGGGCATAACCTATGTTTGTTATTACGCCTACGTCGGGGGCGGCGATGTCTGTAAGAGCTTTTATTTCGCCATGCTCATTTGTGCCTATTTCAAAAACAGCGTACTCTGTGTCTGCTTCAAGGTCTAGCATAGCAAGCGGTAAGCCTATACGGTTATTGGCGTTAGCAGGCGTGCAAGTGGTTTTGCCCTCTAAAGAAAGTATGCTGGCTAACATATCTTTAGTTGTGGTTTTTCCGTTAGAGCCTGTAATGCCTATAACCTTAACGCTTTTAAAGCGGCGGCGGTAATGCCAGGCAATATCTTCTAAAGCTTGGCGGGTATCTTTAACTTTTATAACCGTAGGGAAAGTTGAAAAGGGTTTTGAAAGGTCTATGTCTTCACGGGAAAATATTACGCCGGCGGCTTCCTTTTCTATAGCGTCTTTTATAAAATCATGCCCGTCAAAGTTTTTACCTTTAAGCGCAAGATAAAATTGCCCTTTTTTTAAAGTGCGCGTATCAATAGATATTTCACGCACCATAAGGTTAGGATCGCCCAAAAGAAATTTACCGCCCATGGCGTTAATTAAATCCCTTACGTTAAAGTTTTGCATAGCTAAAAATTAAACTCCTTTTGGTGTTGCTTTGGCGCCCGGCTTTCTTTAACCCTGCCTACACATTCAAACGCTGTTTCACAGTCGTTAAAATAATGCTTATGAGTGCCTATAATTTGATAAGTTTCGTGTCCTTTTCCGGCAAGAAGTATAATGTCTCCGCGTTCAGCCATGGCGACAGCTTCGTATATAGCCTGGGCACGGTCTGTAACAACTTTATAGTTATTTTTACCGAGACGTTTTATACCCACTTCAATATCCAACGTAATTTTAACAGGGTCTTCAGTGCGGGGATTATCGCTTGTAACAAAAACAAAATCGCTTCCGTTTACAACAGCTTGCCCCATTAAAGGGCGTTTTTTTCTGTCTCTGTCGCCGCCACAGCCAAACACGGTTATAATGCGTTTGGGTTTAAGGCGTTTTATAGCGCTTATAACATTTTTTAAAGCGTCTTCAGTGTGGGCATAGTCTACTAAAATTTCAAAACCAAGCCCTAAAGTATCAACTTTTTCCAGCCTTCCCGGCGCACCGGACGCCGTTTCTAAAGCCGCAACACATTTTTCTAATTCCACGCCGCTAGCGTTTACCGCCGCAACTGCCGCTAAAGCATTGTAAACATTATGTAAACCTATTTGACGCATTGAAACATCTAAGTGTTTATCACCATTTACAAGAGTAAACGTAGTGCCTGTAGGCACAATTTTAACATCTTCCGCCTTATACGCCACATCAGTTCTTACGCTATAGGCTAAAATATCGGCATTTAGATTGATTTTTGAAAGCTTTAAGCCCCAAGTATCATCCACATTTATTATAGCATACTTTTTACCCTTTTGGGCGCCTTGGCCTAAAAGCCCCGTAAAAAGTTTTGATTTGGCGTTAAAGTAGTTTCCCATAGTACCGTGAAAGTCTAAATGCTCTTCGGTAAGGTTGGTAAAAACGGCGATATCAAACTCTATACCCATTACACGCCCTAGTTCTAAAGCATGGCTTGAAACTTCCATAACAATATGTTTAACGCCGGCATTTAGCATTTCGCGCATTATTTTATAAATATCTGCAGATTTGGGTGTTGTGTTAGCAGCGTCTACAATTTTGCCGGGGTAACGGTAATTTATAGTGCCCATAACACCCGAGGGAATATTATTAAAATTCAGTATAGATTCTATAAGATATGTAACCGTGGTTTTGCCGTTGGTGCCGGTTACGCCTATAACCGTCATTTGTGTGTCAGGGTAGTCATAAACACACCTTGCGAGTTTTGCCATTAGCGTAGTTGCGTCCACGCAAATTATTGTGGGCGCCTCAAGAGGGTCGGTTGCGCCTTCTAGTACTACCGCCACAGCGCCTTTTGATAATGCGTCTTCTATATATTTTTTGCCGTCTGTGCGCGTACCGCTTAAAGCAAAAAAAACATCCCCTTTTTTTACCGTGCGCGAATCATAGCTTACGCCTAAAACTTCCACACTTTCAGCATTAATTAAATTAGCGTTAATTCTTTTAAAAAAGTTTTTGTCCAGAATCATTTTTTAACACTCTTATGATTTTTCTTTTGTTTTAACATTATAGTTCATTTAAGCCACACGCCTAGGCACAGGCGCAGACGCTAAATCAGGCGTAAGGTTAAGATATTGTACAATTTGTTCTGCCATTCTTGCAAATACGGGAGATACTATTACCGAAGCAAAAAATTCGCCTTGCGGCTCATCTAATATTACAAGTATGGTTACTTGCGGGTTTTTTGCCGGAACAAAACCGCAAAAAGACGAAATGTATGTTCTTGCCATATATCTGCCTGTTCTGGGGCAGGGCTTTTGCGCCGTACCGGTTTTACCTGCAACGCTAAAGCCCCTTACCTGCGCCGTCGGGCCTGAACTGGTTTTTAAAATATCGCGCATAAGTTCTGATGTTTCAGAACTTATAACACGCCTGATTTGCATAGGTTCCATATAAATTCTTTCTCCGGCGGTTGTTTCTATAGATTTTACTATATGAGGCCGCATAAGCACGCCGCCGTTGGCAATCGCCGAAAAAGAATTTATAAGTTGCAATGGCGTTACGGCTATACCCTGCCCGAAAGAAATATTAGGAAGCGAAAGCCCGCACCATCTTGTGTGGTCGGCAAGTATGCCGCGGGCTTCAGCGGGAAGGTCAATGCCCGAAATATTGTTAAACCCGAACCTTCTTATATAGTCGTAAAACCTTTCTCTTCCTAATTGTTGCGCGATATGAAGCGTGCCGATATTAGAAGACCTTTCCATTATAACGCGCGGTGTTGCCCCGCCCCTTATTATGCTGACGTCCCTTATAGTATGTCCGAAAATTCGAAATCTTCCGTTAGTGCCTGTAGGAAATGTATCGTTAATGTTTATAACCTCTTCCTCAAAAGCGCCGGCAAAAGGTATTATTTTAAAGGTAGAGCCGGGTTCAAAAACGTCACTGACGGCGCGGTTTCTAAGCAAGGAAAGGTCTGCTATGGGTTGACCCGGAGTAAAATCCGGCATATTAGCCATGGCAAGTATGGCGCCCGTATTAGGGTTTTGAACTATTACCGTTGCGCGTTTAGAGCG
>WQVR01000059.1 GCA_009785775.1 Candidatus Proendomicrobium guianensium | reverse complement strand
TGTTTTAAACGACAATATAAAACATATACGCTTTGAAATAGCCGCACGCCTAAACCTAAGGCGTACGCCCAAAATTACCTTTGAGTTTGATGATACATTAGAAAACGCTTCTAAAGTGTTTGACTTGCTTTATAAAATAGAAAGGGAATAAAAATGAAAAGTGCGCGTAGTAAAAAGCAACTTTCTGAAATCGCCAAAATAATTAAACAAAGCAAAACGTTTTTTGTTGCCGGCCATGTTAAGCCGGACGGCGATACGCTTGGCTCAGGGCTGGCATTGGTATCAATGCTAAAGCGCATGGGCAAAACGGTTAAAATGTATTCCGCTGATATCGTGCCTGAAAACCTGCTTTTCATGAAAGGAGCGCGGCATATTTCGGTTGTTAAAAAATGTAACCAAAAGTTTGATTGCGCCATAATTTTAGAATGCGTAAACTTTAACCGCATGGGCGATATTATAGCGCCTGAACAGGCAAAAAAAATCGTTAATATAGACCATCACACGGTGTTTACAAATTTTGGAGATGTTAACTTTGTAGTGCCCGAGGCGTCTTCCACTGCGGAGTTGGTATTTTCACTTTTTGAACATATGAAAATTGCACCCTCTCCAAGCGAAGCAGAATGTTTATACGTCGGGCTTGTTACTGATACCGGTAGGTTTCAACAGCTAAACACTACTGTAGAGTCTCACGTGGCGGCGGCAAAACTTATAACCGCAGGCGTAAGCCCTAATGCTGTTTACGAGCATGTTTACGGTGAAAACAGGTTTGAAAAAATAAAGCTTTTGGGACTTGCGCTTTCTGATATAAAGCTTTCACTCGGCGGAATGCTTGCTACGGTAAAGCTTTCACCGCAAAAATTTAAAGCGGCAAATGCCCGCGAAGACGATACCGAAAACATTGTAAACTATGCCTTAACCATAAACGGCGTAAAAATTAGCGCGTTGCTTAAAGAAAGCACATCGGGCACTACAAAAATAAGTTTAAGGTCTGTTAAAAGTTGCAATATTTTAAGTATTGTGCAAAAGTTTGGCGGCGGCGGGCACAAAAATGCCGCAGGTTTTACCTTAAAAATGGCCGCAGACAAAGCGGAGCAAACGCTGATAAACGCCTTCAATGGACTAAACCCCTGCAAATGCTTAAAGCCCTCTAAGGGGCTAAGCCCCTCTAAAAAATCAAGCTTCAACAAGAGTAAAAAGTAGGTCAGGTATGCCGCGTGTTTACAATAATTTTTGCGGTATGTTGCTTGTAGACAAACCTTCAGGTATAACCTCATTTAAAATAGTTTCACTTATAAGGCATAAACTTAAAGTAAAAAAAGTCGGGCATTGCGGCACTTTAGACCCGCTTGCCACGGGGCTTTTAATAATTTTGGTTGGCGCCGCCACAAAACTTCAAGACGGTTTTATGAAGCAAGATAAAGTTTACACGGCAACGCTTAAGCTGGGGCTTACAACCGACACCGGCGATACCGACGGGGCGATAATTGCCTGTGTAAAACCTAATGTAACAATAGAACAGCTTAGTATCGCCGCAAAAAAGTTTACAGGCACTATAAATCAAATACCGCCAATGTATTCCGCTTTAAAAGTTAACGGCAAAAAGCTTTACGAGCTGGCAAGGCAAGGCATAACAGTAGAGCGTAAAAGCCGCAGTGTTACTATAAGAAATATAGATATATTAAGCGAGCTTAACTCGTTTGACGGACAAAACGCGCAGTTGCGCGTTGATTGCTCCAGCGGAACATATATCAGAACTTTAGCAGAAGATATCGGCAAAGAGTTGGGTTGCGGCGCTGCGATAAGCGCGCTTAGACGTGAAAGTATAGGAAGTTTTAGCGTTGAAAGCGCGCTGATTTATGATGATATTATGAGCTTAAGTGTTGACGAGTTGGCGCAAAAATTAACACCTGTTTACTGATTTATATGAAAAAAACAAAAATAGATAAAACCTCCAAAATGCCGCCTCTTAGAGGCGTTGCCGTAACAATAGGTACGTTTGACGGCGTACATAAGGGTCATGCGGCGCTTATAAAACGGTTAAAAAGTTTTGGGTTGGAAACGGTTGTAGTTGTTTTAGAAAAACCGTTTAAGCCCGTAGACGGGCTTCTTACGTCAACAACCGAAAAGCTAAATATACTATCTTCGATGGGTGTAGACAAAATTTTTATTATCCCGCCGGATTCTGAAATTTTTAATATGACGGCAACTGCTTTTTTGAAAGATTTTTTAATAAAAAACCTTTGTGCAAGTCATATTGTTATCGGGCATGATTTTGCCTTTGGTAAAAATAAAACCGGCACATATAAGTGGCTTGCCGCTCAAGCTGAAACATTAAATTTGCAAATAGACTTAGTAAAAGCTGTAAAAGCAAACAAGGAAACAGTATCATCTTCAGGCATACGAAGTGCTTTAAAAGCTTCTAATTTAAAAAAGGCCTCAGCCCTTCTTGGGCGAAACTATGGTTTTTGTGGTACTGCGCAAAAAGGGCGGGGAGTGGGCGCAAAAATAGGGTTTCCGACAATAAATATTAAGCCCGAAAGCAACAAAATACTGCCCACGGGCGTTTTTGCGGCAACGGTAAAAATAAAAGATGTTTTATATCCTGCGGCATTAAGCATAGGCAGGCGCCTCACTTTTAATGTGGGACAAGCAATAGTGCCTGAAGCACATATTTTGGGAACCAAGCTTGTAGTTAAAAAAGATACAAAAATTGAAGTAGAATTGTTGAAAAAAATACGTTCTGAAAAAAAATTCCCCTCTGTTAAAGCGCTTGTAAGCGCTATCCAAAAAGATGTTGCCCGCGCAAGTAAATTTTTCAACCTTTAATTTTTCAAAAAATTCACGAAAACGCATTGTTTTTACATGGCGCATAGCCTACACTTATAGTATATCGGCGCAAATATAAGCGGGAGTAGTTTTATTTTATGTTGCTAGGTAAAATTAATTTTAAAAAAGCTGTGGCAATTGTTGTAATTAATTGCTTTCTTTTTTCCTTTGTGTACGGCAATGCTGTAGCACAAGCGTTTGCAGGCGCAAAAATCTCACCAGCCATGCCGCTTGCAACTACACAGCTTTCCCAAATGTTTAATAATATCACTTTGCCGCCCTCTTATGGCAGAGTAACGGATATGTTTATAACTAACTCCCCCTATATTGTGGTGCAAATACAAGATTTGCACAGCCACAGCCAAGCGCAAAAAAATATAGCAAACATTTTAGGGCTTATAGACAGAAAATTAAACAATAATCTTGAAACCGTTTTTCTTGAGGGCGCCTTTGGCGATGTGGACACTTCGTGGCTTTCAGACTTTACCCAAGCAAACACGGCAGAGCTATCTGAAATTTTAAACACAGGCCGTTTGACAGGCGCGGAATATTTTTCTGCTTTAACCGGCAGACACGCATTAATTTCGGGAATTGAAAGCAAGGCAGAATATTTAGACAACATAAAACGCTTTGGTGAAATATTAAATAATCAAACAGAAATTTTAGCCATACTTGACGCGATAGAATACTCCACACAAGAACTACAAAGAAGGTATTTCAGCAGACAACAAAACAGGATAGAAAATCTTTTCGCAAGACATCAGAGCGGCGTAATTAGCACGCGCAGATACTACGCATTGCTTTTAAGGCATATTGAAAGGTTAGGCATAAATTTAAGCAGGTATGAAAACACCAGCCTTTACATACAACTGTTACAAAAAGAGCGTACATTAAACGAAAGGGCAATAAGCCGTCAGCTTCAATCATTCATACAGCTTTTACGTCAAAAACTGCCGTATTCCGCGTACAGAGCGATAGTTAATGCCACCAATAATTTTTCTCAAGCTGACAGGTTATATGCTTATCTTGCAACTTTAACAGAGCAGCTTAATTTAGATTTAAGCCAAGCCTTTCCGGATTTAAACAGATTTTTTGAGTATGTTAAAATAAGCCAAAAAATTAACCCTGTAGAACTTATAAATGAGGAACAATCTTTAAGGGCTGAAATAAACACACACTTTGCGCGTACACAAGCCAGCCGTGAAGTTGTGTTTTTAATAAATTTCAACAGATATTTAAGAAACTTTTTAACTTCAAAAATAACTGCCAAGGATTATAAGTACTATAAAGCAAATATAGATAAATACAGAATGCTTTGGGCAAAGCATGTAGATAATCGCGTGCTAAGCTTGCTTGAGCCTCACATAGCCCGCGCCGAAAAATTTTATGCCATAAACACATACAGAGATGAAATTTTTGTGCGAAACCTTGGCATAAATTCACGCATGTTGCGCGCTATGGAAGCCTCATACAAACAAAGCCCGCCCCGCCTTAGTCAAGCGCTTAGCAGTTTGGATGGCAAAAATGTAAAAGTAATGATAACGGGTGGTTTTCACACAAAGGGCATTTCGCAAATATTAAAAGATAAAAACGTGTCGTATATAGTTATAACGCCTGGCGTTACAGGCGGGCTTGCGGAAGCTTTTGAAATTTACCACAGGGTGGCGCGTGCCCAAGCCGAAATGTTTGCGCACGGCGGTTTTGATGCATTTGGTGTACCTGTGGGCGAAGTTACACCTGCAAGCCAAGCAGGCATACAAACCTCAGCCCTTGCTAATGTGATACTAAGTATTGATTCCGTAGGCCGTACAGCTTTTGTTAACGCCTTAAATAATAATTTAGATTTAACTGCCATAAATGTAAGCGTTTCCACGCAAGCCCAAAATGTTCAAGGAATAATAAGAGAAATTCAAAAAGCAAAAATAATAGAGTCTGACAACTATGGCGAACTGAACGAACTGATACTTACAGAGATAAGGCGTCATCTGCCGCACATGTCACAAAGCATTTCACCTGAAATACTAAATAAATTAAATTTGGAACAAGTCCGCCATACATTAAACAATAATATTTCAAGGCTTGAAGCTATTATAGAAAGCGCAATTAACCCCCAAACCCCTTTGCAAGTTGCCATAGGGCGGTTAAGAAATTTTTTTAATTTAGGCACTGCTAGTGTTGTCGCGCGACAACAAATTGTTCTTACCCCTGACACTGACACAGCAGATTTATTCAAAACCGGCGATATAGTATTAACGCCCAAGCATACGTTTTTAATAGACACCGGCGAGGCTGCTTACATCATGGCAGCGTGGATGCAGGGACCTTATTTAATTATTGAGCAATACACGGATTTTGATTTAGAACAAAACAGGCCTGATAAGTTGCCCGACTATACAAGAATTTCAAAAGAGCATTTTGACGAACTAACAGGACTGGAAATAACTGTTTTGCCTGACCAAACAATTAAAATAATAAACCATACCGAAAATGTAAAAATAGCTGAATTTAACAATCAACATACTATCAACTATTATGACTTTTTAAAATTTGGAGAGTTTGCGGGCATAGTTGAAGCACATACGCCATTTTTAGAGCCTGCACATAAAGTGATATTTTTAGACTCCATAACGGCTGAAGATTTTGAATATATTTTTAGCGGCGGCTCTGTTACAATTTACCCTTCAAGCATTGCGCTGGATGGTAATAATTTATCGCCAAATGAAATAGCATATTTATACAAACACATAATCGAACGCGCATGGAGTTTAACGAACAATTTAACTTTAACTGACCCGCAAACTGCATTTAATATTAAAGAACTTGTAAAAAACGCTTTTGTCCATGGAAATCATTTAGCATTTAATAAACCCATATTTGTTCAAACGGAAATAACCGTAACAGAAAAAATTTTAAATGTATTTAATCATTACTTCCCGGGTGAGCAGGCACCGCGTTGGAAATTGGCGCTTGCCACAGACAGAGGGTGGGCTGGCAGTCACCGTGGTGAAGAAATGATTGCCAGGCAGGAGCATACCTCTTTTAGCCGTACGAAGATAACAATAAATTCTACGGAGTTTACAAAGGCGTCAATTATTAGGCAAATACAACCTTCCAACCAAACCCCAGCTCAAGTCGCGCCTGATACAGCAAGTACCGTAACAGAACCATGTGATTACTCCATAATTACAAATCTTATCCAAGGGCTTGTCGCATGTGAAAATAATATTGACACAATGAAAGCAAGCGCGGAG
>WQVR01000058.1 GCA_009785775.1 Candidatus Proendomicrobium guianensium | reverse complement strand
CTTTCGGTAAAAAATAAATGGATAAACGGCTTAATTCCAAACAAATAAAAAATTTAATAAATTTAGATAAAAAAAATATCTGGCACCCTTTTACCCAAATGGCAGACTGGGTTAAAGACGTACCCAGCCAGCCCCTGATAATAGAACGCGCAAAGGGCAGTTACCTTTACGACGCAAACGGCAAAAAATATATAGACGGAGTATCAAGCTTATGGCTTACGCTGTTTGGGCACCGTAATAAAAAAATAGATTCCGCTGTTAAAGCTCAGCTTGCGAAAGTTGCCCACAGCACATTTTTAGGGCTTACGCATGTGCCTGCTATAGAGCTTTCGCAAAAACTTTTAAATGTTTTACCAAAAAACTTTACAAAAGTTTTTTATTCCGACAACGGCTCTACATCTGTAGAGGTTGCATTAAAAATGGCATATCAGTATGCCAAAACTCAAAATCCTAAAACAAAAAAACAAAGTTTCCTGTCTTTAAAAAATGCCTACCACGGCGATACCGTGGGTTCTGTTTCAGTGGGCGGTATGGGGATTTTTCATTCGATTTTCAAAAAAATGCTTTTTAAAAACTTTTTCGCGCCCAGCCCTTACTGTTACAGATGCCCTCACAGAAACTCTAAAGGCATAATGCCTTTTTATAACAAAGCCAAAGGCTTTAAAGAGCATTGCAAAACTACAGGTTGTGCAGGACAGTGCTTAAGAGAAGTTGAAGTTATACTTAAAAAACATCACAATGAAATTGCCGCCGCTATTATAGAGCCGCTTGTACAGGGTGCTGCCGGCATGATAACTATGCCCAAAGGTTATTTAAGCGCTTTTGCGGCAATGTGCAAAAAATATAATGTGCTTTTAATTTGCGATGAAGTTGCAACGGGATTCGGGCATACCGGAAAAATGTTCGCCATAGAACACGAACAAATTAAACCTGATTTTATTTGCTTGTCCAAAGGTATCACCGGAGGATATTTGCCGCTTGCAGCTACCATAACCACAGAAAAAATATATAAATCTTTTTTGGGTAAGTATGAAGATTTTAAAACATTCTTTCACGGACATTCTTATACGGCTAACCCTTTGGCATGCGCCGCCGCAAACGCAACGCTAGATATTTTTAAAGATGAAAAAATTATAGATAGAAATGCGGAAAAACTTAAATACTTTACTGCATTATTAAACAAACTTAGCCGGCATAAAAATGTGGGACAGATACGCCAATGCGGGTTTATGGTTGGCATAGAAATAGTAAAAAATTCAAATACGGGCGAAAGTTTTGATTTTAAGCTTAAAACAGGCGCAAAAATTTGCGCAGCACTCCGCAAGCGCGGTATAATCCTACGGCCGCTTGGCGATACCATAATAATACTTCCGCACTTAACAATATCAAAAACCGATATCGCGCATATTGTAAACTCTATAGAAACCGAGTTAAATGCACTATAAAAACATAGTATGCAAAACCGCCTTAAATAAAATATCTTTAGGCGTGCCCTACAAGTATGACTTAAACATTTACCGCGGTTGCGCCCATGGCTGTAAATATTGTTTTGCCCTCTACACCCACAAGTACATAAGCCAAAACGCCGACACTGCCGGCTATTTTAACGAAATATTTATTAAAACAAATATAGCAGAAGCTTTAGAAAAAACTTTCCGCCAAAAAACGTGGAAGGGCGATATCATAAACATTGGCGGCGTTACAGACAGCTATCAAAACATTGAAAAAGAAACAGGGCTGACGCGCCAAATTTTAAAGCTTTGCATAAAATACAAAAACCCCGTTACAATATCTACAAAAAGCAGTTTAATTTTAAGAGATTATGATTTAATAGACGAGCTTTCAAAAACAACTTTTGTGGGTATAGCTTCCACTATTACAACGCCCTATGACGACTTATCAAAAATCTTGGAACCACAGGCTTGTTCTGCAACAAAACGTTTTAAGGCGCTTCAAACGCTTTCAAAAACTTCGGCTTCAATAGGCATACACATTATGCCCGTAATACCTTACCTGACAGACACTCCGGAAGCCATTAACCTTATTTATGAAAACGCCGTAAAAATTAACGCCAACTACTTAATTTATGACAAATTAAACCTGCGCGGCGATACAAAAAAAACGTTCTTAAATTTTTTGTACAAATATAACCCTGATATTTACAGAAAATTAGTTAAACTTTACCGCGACACTAACGCAGTGCACGAATACAAACTTAATTTAGAGCAAATATTTAATGCGGCGCGCATTAAATATAATGTCACGCCGCATTACTCAAAATATATAAAACAAAAACTTCCTAAAAAAACTAAGCCCGTTCAATGCGAGTTTAACTTACGCTAAAAACTATCTTTAAAAAGTTATAGCCGCTCTTAAGCCGTAAATAAAAATATGGTCGTTTGTGCCGTTTGCTGAAAACGGCGTAGAAAGATACTGTAGAGACGGGGTAATAATAAAACCGTTTCCTAAGTTTAGCGAATAAAAAAGTTCGGCGTTTGTTTCAGGCTGGTGTGCATACATTGCGCCGGCGCCGTCAAAGTATCCGGAAAAGAATGTTCTTCCTATAGCAATTGCAAGCTTGTCATCATCACGCCCCCAAAGCCCGCCGCCAAAACTTATTCCGCCTGAAACCGCGCTTTGCACGTCAAAATAGTCAGCCGTTGCCCAACCGTAACGGGCAAACAAAGTAATGCCTTCTCTTATTTGCTGATCAAAACTTAAAGCAAAGCCATGTCCTTTTCTGGTATTTGCGCCTGTAGCCAAGTTCTCCTTATCCGTTGTGCTACCCCATACCATAAAACGATAATTACCGTTTGCAAAAGGCGTAAAGTTTAATTCAACCGCATGAAAAAGCTGATTTCTAAAACTAAGGTCGCCTTCATCTTCATTGGCAATTAAACCCATATACGTAAGCCCAAGCATTTCAGACAGCTCAAAGCTTGCGCGAACACCCAAGTTGTTGTCAGGAAAAGCAATTGCGGCATTATTTATAAAAGCCTCGTTTAAAAAATCGGCAAATTCGTCGTTTGCAACTTCATTTTCGTCTATGTATTCGGTAGGGTCTAACTTACCAAAAGTAAAAACAAGTTTGTCATTAAGAAATTTATGTTCGTACCATAATTCTTCCACATTAAAAAAGTCATTCGGATCGGCGGCGGTGTTAACTTCGTTAAAAGCGTTTAAAAAATTATTTAACCCCGCACCAAGTCCCGTACGAAGTTTTAAAAATATACTGCCGTGTGAAAATTCTTTTAATACGTCAACATCTAAAACGCTTGTCGCGACATTTCTGCCAACGTTTTGATTACCCTGAACAGTTGTAATAAATGTAAATTCAATGCCTAGTTCAGGCGCTTCTTCGTCAAGAACGGGCGCTTCATGTATATGCCCTTTAAGGGAATGTACGTGTTGCCTTAATTCTGCAAGTTCCGAGTGAGTCGCCGCAGCAAAGGCGGTTGCCGTCACACAAAACACTAATGCCATTGTTAACAACAATATTATCTTTTTCATAAGAAACATTGTAGCAAATTTTAATGACAATCCTCAGATTTATGCCTGAGGATTATCAGCGGCAATTAAACATTTTTTCTTATAAAATATGATTTCATGCAAAAAATTACAAACATGCAAACAGCAATACCCCATACAATTGCAGGCCCTGCAGAAAGGTCAAACCAAAGCGCGGCAAGCAAAGCGCCTATTAAACCCAACAAGCAACCCGCATAACTAAGCAATAGTTTATTTTTGTACTTCTTTACAAAAAACACTCCGACAGCCGGAAAAATCAGCGTTGTAAAACTAAAATATATTCCGGCAACTTGTACTGTCATCATAACAAATAAAGCAAGTACAAAATAATAGTACTTGCCCAGTATTGCCTTAGGAAAACGATACATTAAAACAGCAGTTATAGCAGCCATAACTGCAAGTATCCATACCTGCGGCCAAGAAATAAACAAAAGTTGCCCTGCAAGCAAGTCCGTCAGATGTTCGCCGGTGGCGGCGCTATGGCTCATTATAAGAAGCACCAAAGTTGCCGAAAGCACAAAAACGCAACCCACAAAACCTTCAACAAGGTAAGCTTTATAGCGCTTACCCGCATACATAAAAAATAAGGCGCCCAAAAACGCAAAAAACAAAGCCGCACCCTGCGACATGAGAAGGAAGGCAAGCGTGCCTTCCTTCTCGTGAAACATAAGCGTAATAAAAAATGCGCCCATAGCCGCAAGCTGGGCAATAGCCAAATCTAAAAAAATTATCTCGCGCCTTAACATTTCAATGCCTAGCGGCACGTGAATTGCAAGAATCGCTACGCCTGCGATAAAGGCTGGCAAAATTATAGTTAATTCCGTAAGCATTATGTTAATTCCTCTTATATCTGCGCAAGAAAAATTTCAATGGTTCTGTCAAAAAGTTCAAAAAGGTCTGTGGTACCTTGCGCACCCACATTAAACGGCACCTCTATAGCAGGAATATCAGTTCTTTGAGAAAGCCACCTTGCGCCGCGCGGACTTTCAAAAGGCACAAATTCAATCAGCCTGACATTGTTATTTCTGGCTACATCAACAAGTGTTGCTAAATGCCTTGTGGTAGGCGGAACACCCGGGCGGGGTTCTAAGTAGGCAATAGCATTAATGCCTAACCAATCATAAAAATAACTTAAATTGCGGTGGTTTGGGATAACGTTCATTCCTCTAAGAGGCTGTGCCTGACGCTCCCATATCGTAATTTGATTTCTAAGCCTTGCCGTAAAAGCCCTGTGACGTTGCGTAAAATAATCTGCATTAGCAGGGTCTAGCACAACAAGCCTTGCCAAAATAGCGTCTGAAATTGGAAACAAATTATGCGGATTTAAGTGCACATGAGGGTTGCCTTCAGCATGAATATCACCCATACTGCGGTCAATTGTTGCCGGAACCTCTAAAAGCGTAACATGGTTTGCCGCCATAATATTATTTTCGGCGCCCATTTGTATTGAACGGTTGCCGCTTCTTTGCAATAAAAGCGGAAGCCAGCCTATTTCAAGCTCTGCCCCTGCGCCTATTACCAAATCCGCCCTGCGCATTTGCGCAATTAAACCCGGACGGGCGGCGATTGTATGAGGGTCTTGAAAGGCAGTGGTAGCCGTAAAAATTTCTACTCTGTCGCCGGCTATTTCGCGGGTTAAAGATTCCCATTCAGGCCCGCAGGCAAAAACGCGAATTGTCGCGTGAACTGAAGTACTTAAAACAAAAAGCAAGGCGGTTATTAAAAATGCAAATAAATATTTTTTCATATTTTTATCTCCTTAGAAATTTATTCCCTTAAAATCCATGCGCACCGTGTGCGCCGAAAGTAATTATATATTGAAGTATAAACTGATTGTCAGCGCGCGATGATGTTCTGTCATGGTTAAATTGCGCTCTGAAACGGCCGAATTCACTTGTATTAAATTCAGCCATAATGCTGTGCATGTGAGGTCTATGCCCGTCTGCGTCAAGCGCGCTGTCTTCAAACCCCGCAGGCGTTGAGGCAGGGTTTAACCACGCAAAACGGTAGCCTATGCGGTATCTTTGCATAAACCTGTATACTGCCTGCACATGAAAGCCCGAGGTGAGAGCGCCGTTGGCAGTGGCGCTATTATCTTCATTGTAATAAATACCGTTTCTTTCATTACGGAATAAGTATTCTGCGGTAAAGGCAAATTCGCTGTTTCTGTTATTACCGCGCGGAGAAAAAACATATCTGAAGTCTATACCAAATATATCGCTTGAGCCTGTAAATATAAGATCGTCGTCTTCTCTGCCGTCAGTGTTGCGGGCATGTATAAAAGAGCCGCCCAAACGCCACGCGTGGCTTCTTCCAATATCTCCGCCGACGCGCGCAAACGCGCTGATAAGCCCGGGGTTGTTGCCGTCATCAGTTGCGGGAAATCCGCTGCCGCGAAAAGCGCCGCCGCCAATTTCAGAGAAAAATCTTGTGGGAAGCAAAATAGACATTTGCGCGCCGTCATCTGCAAACCCGCCTCCTAAAAACGCGCGATACGCAATAGGGCGATCTGTAAAATCATCGGCATGCTTATGTTTTGCATTAAGGTAACCGAATT
>WQVR01000057.1 GCA_009785775.1 Candidatus Proendomicrobium guianensium | reverse complement strand
TTTTGCCAGTAAATGCCCGCCCAACGCATATGTCCTTGCGGCCTGTACTCTATGCGTATAGAGGTCATGCCGGAATGGCTGTCGCCGTGGTAAGCGTCGTTAAAGTGTATGTCTGCCACATCTCCCATCCAACCGGAAGGGAAAAATCTGTTTGAGGGTGAGGCGGCGTCTCTGTAAACAAATACCGGAGTAAAATGCGGCATTTGCGCGCCTACTTCGCCATCTGCACTAACGGGCTTATTTCTAACCGCGCCACCGGCACAGGCAAAAATAAACCATAAAGATACAAATGATAAAGTTAAAAATATTTTTGTTTTCATTATATAAAGTAATACTCGTAATTTATTTCTATACGTTAACCTTTTTTGCGGGGCGGTTTAAGCCGCCCCGCAAAAAACTTAAATAAAGGTTATTCGAAAATTATGTCGTCGAAGAAGAATGTCGCGCCATTGGGGTTGTCATCTCTGCTTAATGCAAAAGCGAAACCGCCTATAATGTGCGATAAGTCTCTGCCTCTTAAGTCAATGGTAAATTTTTGCCATTCTGTTGTAAGTTCGATAGGACCCATACCTGCAGAATCTGAATCAGGGAATTCACCGGTAATGCCGCCCATTGTAACTTCGGCAAGCCTTTCACCGCCATTAGCGCCTCTAGCCCAGAAAGTAAGCCTTGTTGCGCCTCTTAAATCGAAACCGCCTGGTCTGTCGCCCCAGTTGTTAGGCGGGTGTTGCCAGAAAACGCCTGCCCAGCCTGCGCCTTGAGTCATTCTGGCTGTGTAGTTGATTCTGATTGCTGTACGTCCGCTTCTTGGGTTTTCGGTGCTTGCCAAGTTAATTTGAATATCTCCGAAATCTCCCATCCAACCGGAAGGAACAAAATTGTTCTCCGGAGAATTGTTGTCTATGTAGACCGCAAAAGGTCTGAAGCTTCCGGCAGCAGGAGCAGCAGGAGCAGCGGCGGCACCCCTTGGCGTTCTTGCGGCAAGCGCTATTGACGCGCCAGACGCGACAAACAAGCACACTAATACTAAACTTAATACTCTCTTCATCTTATCTCTCCCCGGGTGAAACCACCCTTTTAATAAGTAAAAATCCGATTTTTACTTTTTTTATATTTCACATGTACTGCGCAAACCTGCGTCATACAAGCTCATTTACGTATTCTAGCATAATACTGCAATTTCTTAAACCCTTTTTTTACCGGCATGCACCCCTATATATTAACGGTAAACCCTGACTTTTTATTTCTACTGCCATGTACCGTCGGGAGCCACTTCTATAGTATCGTCACCCGTAATATATCTTGTTGCCCTGCCGTCACCCGTACGTATTACTATTTCTACACGGCGGTTTTGTTCACGCCCTTCATATGTTGCGTTGTCGGCTACAGGTCTTGTAAAGCCGAAACTTTCAGCAACTAAGTTGTTTCTGTCTAGACCCTCTGCCACAAGGAAGTTTAACACGGCGTTTGCCCTTCTGTCTCCAAGGCCCATATTGAAGGCATGCGAGCCTACAGAGTCTGTATGCCCTTCAATTAGAACTTCACTATGCGGGTAACGCTCGCTTATTAAAGCGGCAACTTGCCTTAATACATTTGCCGCGCCCGGTCTTATATAGTGCATTGCAAATTCAAATAATACTCTCGCGCCCAAGGTTATTCTTATTTCCCCGTCGCCCTCTACAATATCGGCATCGTCAATTTGTAGCGGCCAGCGAACTGTAATTCTTGTAGGCTCAGTGACAGCATAGTTTTCAAAAGCATTGAAAGCTTTCAAGCGCGCGGGATAAGTGTTTTCAGGAAGCACTTGTCCGTATTCGTCCGTGCCGTCCCAAATAATTTCAGTCGGCGGGTTACCTTGACCGTAGAAAGTCCTTAAGGTTTCTTCGTCAAACGGGTCATTAATGAATATTCTCCAATTGTCTATGCCTGAAATGTCCATTGCCCATGGCAAGAGAGTTGTGGTTTCATCCCTTGCAGGCATAAACGCGGCAGGTATAGCCGCTAATGAAACTGAAGGCGGCATATCGTGTACTTCAAGTATACTTTCGGGAACTCTTCTTCCAAAACGTATTATAGAATCAAAGTGCAACCTTACCCTTAGGCGGAATTCGTCGAAATGCCCCATTTCGTTGCCAAGGGTTAAATTGTTTATTCTGCGTTTAAGGTGATTGTCTGTAATACGGGCGCCAACATAGTCTAGCCCTATGTTTAAAGTGCCGGGTATAACGTCTTTACTTACGTGGGCGCGGTAAAGTTCGTCATAAACTGCGCCGAATTCGCGGTGCCATGCTTCAGTACCCCAGTGCCCGCGCGCATAACCAATACGGAAAAGCCATCTGTCGCGCCTAAGAGAAAGGCTTGTTCTAAAGTAGCCTATTATAGGGAAAAGGTAGGGTTCGGAATTATTGTAGGCATAACTGCTTCTTGCAAGGTCTTGGCCTACTTCAAAGTCCATAAGAATTTGGTTTCTGCCCCTCATAAGCTTACCAAGCCAATATATAGAGGCGATAGTTCTTGCGGGAAAAGCACCTGCGGCTTGCACATTTTCCCATGCTGTTACGCCGTCATAAGTTCTGTAAATTTGCCTGTCGGTAGTGGAAAAAAACCTTTCAAGGTTTATGCGTGTGGCAAATGAAAATTCTGCGTCATGATAAGGGTTTATATTCCATTCTTCCACAACATTATGCTCAAAAGCGTAGAATGGAACTTCGGGCGTAGGGTTGTATGTAAATACAAAAGACGCTATACCTCTGTGCCTGTTATCAAAGCCGGTATCTGCCGAACGCCACCAAACCCAAAATGGGCTACTAGGGCCGCGAGGCTCAAAAACATTAGGGCCTGCGCCGCCGGGACCTGAGAAAAGTAAAGGAATGGCTCCCCTAAGTGGCCTTATATATGTGTAAGTAAACGCGCCGGTAAAAGACGGAACTATCGCCTGCTCTATACCTGCCGTAAGCATTTGCCTGTTTCCGGCTACAAGCCCGCGGTATTCGTAGCGCAAGCGTAGCATATCTATGCCTATAAAGTTTGGCAACTGATAGCGCAAGGCTATACCAAAAGCATCTCCAAGGCCTGTTGTACCGGTTCTTAATATATGGTCTGAACCGGCTGCGCCCGTACCGGGTGCAACGCGCTGTAGGTATTGATACTCCCTGTCAAGCCTGAACGGCCTAAAAAGCCCGCCTACTTGCAGGTTGCCGCGCCAAAGGTCAAAATCCGTGTTTACCTGAAAATTGCGCATACGTTCGCCGGGATCGCCAAACGGTATTACGTGGTCTGTATAAAAGAAGTTTATATTAGAGCCGAAAATATTGCTGTAGCGTAAATAGATACCCTGAGTATAACTTTCAACAACTTCCTGACCGAAGTGAACTTCAAAGTCTCCGGCTTCCCCCCTCATTTGAACATTAAAAAATTCGGGTACCGGCCTGCCGCTTATACGCAAAATATCGTCGGGGTTGTCTTGGCGCATAAAAAGGTTAAACATATCGCCGTCACGGTCTTCTCCCCAGCCAAGGTGCCCGTAACCGCGCATATAGGCCACACTTGCCCAGTGGTTTTCCGCCCTGATTCTTGCGCGCTCCCAGTAGAAGCGGGGAAAATTTATGCCGTCATTGTGCAAACGGTGGCTTTGGTTAACAGGCATAAATAATCTGTCAGGATGGTCGCCGACAAAGCGAAGTCCGACATCTGCGTAAAACCAGTACGTTGGCCTTACGCCTACATTTAAGTAAAAAGTTTGACCTGTACCGTGGCCGTACCACGGTTGGTTTCTTGAATTAAAAAGAGTAGAGTAGGTGAACAGGTTGTTAAGGCCTAGCATGTCCTGGCGGACACTCCAATGATCGCCCAGCCTGTTCATTATGCCGTGAAGCACAAGAACGGTGTTTATGTTCAAAGTCCCCACTTCCCAATCGAGTGGATCGGGGCGCGGAGCGTAAAATTCCATAAAGTTTAAAGAAGCGTACGCTGAACTTGTAACAAACATAATACAAGCCAGCATAAGCATTTTAATTTTGCGCTTCATATCCGTTGTATTTTAACCTTTTTTAAAATTAAAGTCAACTATATTTCACTTAATTTTCACTTATCTTTTTTATAGCATAATGCGCGGCGTGCAGCCCAAACATTGCCGTAACAGTAGCCATACTTGCCAAAGTTTTTCGCGCGGGTCTCGGCGGCACTATAGCTTTTACTTGCGGACTTTGTGTGGAAAAAACACAAGGTATCCCGCTTAAAATGCCTTGTTTTTTAAGGCTTCTGCGCAAATCTGAGGCAAGGCGGCAGTTGCGTGTTTTTGATATGTCATCTATTTTTATTGAAAAAGGGTCTGTCTTTAATGCCGCGCCCATTGATGAAATTATTGGTATACCATTACTATAACAGTAAGACATCAGTTTTACTTTTGGGGCAAACGAATCTATAGCGTCTACAACAAAATCGGGCTTTACACCAAACAAAGAACCTATAGTGTTTTCATCAATATAAATATCATACGCCGTAATATGACAATTTGGGTTAATATCTAAAACCCTAGCCTTTGCAAGTTGTGTTTTTTTAATATTAAGCGTTGAGTGTGTTGCCAAAATTTGTCTGTTAAGATTAGTAATTTCAACAGTGTCAAAGTCTGCTAAAGTAAAACTTCCCACGCCGCTTCTAACCAAGGCTTCCAAAGCCCAACCGCCAACAGCCCCAAGCCCTGCAACCAAAACACGGGATTTTTGGAGTTTATTTAAGCTTTCTTTGCCTATAAGCAACTGCGTGCGTAAAAATTGTTCCATACTTTAAAAGAGATTTTTATCTTCTCGAGCCAAAAATATATGTAAGCGATATGCGATGAGTATTACCAAGCCCGCCAAAAGGCACAAAAGCATAGTCAAAAGATATATTGCCATGACGAAAACCTATCCCGCATGAAAAACCCGTCAACCCGTCTATATCTGAAAAGCCAGGGCTTGCAAGCGAGTTGTAACCAATACGAAGCGCCATGCCTAAAACATCATTTATGTCTAAACTATACTCGGCGCCAAAAGCGAAGTAAATGTCTTTCCTGTCAAAAAGGCCTATGTCAAACGAAAACAGCATATTGTCTACATGATAACCCGCACCTATAGTTGCCATCAGGGGCAGGGGTTCGTCTTCAACATTATATCTAATAGTACCGCCTATATTTCTTATAACCGCGCCAAGCACTAAATAGTCTTCTATA
Organism: Candidatus Proendomicrobium guianensium; assembly: GCA_009785775.1. Classification (GTDB taxonomy): domain Bacteria; phylum Elusimicrobiota; class Endomicrobiia; order Endomicrobiales; family Endomicrobiaceae; genus Proendomicrobium; species Proendomicrobium guianensium. Next base: position 955 of record WQVR01000057.1, on the reverse strand, counting down.
AACAATCTTTCATACAAAAAACCTGTTTCTATTATCGGGCTTGCAATACCTATATCAAAAGCAAACGCGCTTGCCGTTGTAAATATTTGCGAGTGTATATATCTGGCGCTTATGCCCACGCCAAAGCATCCCAGCCTTGTGCCTACTTCCGTGGCAAAACCAAGCGAAACGGCATAGTCCCGTGGGCTGAAAGTTCCAAGCGGTACGCCTGCGTCGCTTATGTGGTTTAACCTTCCGAAAGAAAAATACTGCACGCTAAGCCCCACGGCAGACCTTTGCCCAACGCCAAACGTCGCCGAAAGCCAGCTGTGTGAGGCGTCTTCAAAATATACCGAATGCATAAAATCTATAAAGTTATCACTTTGAAATGCCATTAACGCGGGGTTAAAAAACATTGCGGTAGAATCGTCTGCTATTGCAGTAGCCGCACCCCCCATAGCTATAAAGCGCGCGCCTACGGGTATATTTAAAAACGGCACCGCAACCCTGCCTTCTCCCAAAACTACCGAAGAAAACAAGCCAAGGACTGCGCATATGGTAAATAGTTTTAAAATAAACCTTTTTAAAACTTTCAAACTTTTAACCTCTCCTATCTTTCAACTGCTACTCTGATGGTTCTTCTTCCTGCGCTGGAGCTTTCTATTCTTATAAAATAAACGCCGCTTGCAACGTTTTCGCCCCTTTCGTTTCTGGTATCCCATTCGGCAGTGCCTGCGCCGTCTGAACGTAAAGTGCGCACCAAGCGTCCGCTTACATTGTGTATTCTTATTACAGCGTCTTGCGGCAAGTTTGTAAGAGTAAGCCTTGCATGCGTAAGCCCCATATGCGGCCGCACGGGGTTAGGAAAATATCTTACCGCCGCCAAACTCCCGTCGCCTGCACCGCCCGCACCCATTATTTGATAAAGCGAAAAATGATTTAACTGCGCAGAAATAACATTGTTTACCGTATCTAC
>WQVR01000056.1 GCA_009785775.1 Candidatus Proendomicrobium guianensium | reverse complement strand
TACCAGACGGCAACGCTATAATAGAAGGGCAATTCAGCCATGAAGACGCAAGGCTTCTTGCTACGGTGTTGCGTGCCGGTGCTTTGCCCGCGCCCGTGCGCATAATTGAAGAAAAAACCGTAGGCCCCACCCTTGGGGAAGATTCCATAAGACGCGGCTTTACTGCAGCGGCTGTGGGCGTTGCGCTTGTGCTTTTGTTTATGCTTATTTATTACGGGTTTTCAGGATTTATTGCGGATTTCGCGCTTGTGTTAAACCTTATAGCTTTAATGGCGGTAATGGCGTACTTTCAGTTTACCTTAACGCTTCCAGGTATTGCAGGTATCGCGCTTACGCTTACTATGGCGGTAGACGCCAATGTGCTTATACTTGAGCGTATAAGGGAGGAACTTGCCGCGGGCAAGTCTGCCCGGGTAGCTGTAGACGCGGGTTACAGCAAAGTGTTTTCAACAATTGTAGACACAAACCTTACCACGCTTATAGCGGCTGTGTTTTTGTTTCAGTTCGGCACGGGGCCCATACAAGGTTTTGCTATAACCCTTACTATAGGCCTTGTAATAAGTATGTTTACCGCGCTTGTGGTAACAAAACTTATTTACGACTTTTTATTTAGCCAAAACTTTTTGCACAAACTAAAAATTTAATTTAATATAAATATATACGTATACGGAGGCCTCTAGTGAAGTTTTTTAAAGGAACCAATATAGATTTTATAAGTAAAAGATACGCGGCGTTTGCGATATCTGCCGTGCTTATGTTAATGGCCGTTTTTGCGGCAACCGTTGTAAGGCCTAACTTTGGTATAGATTTTACCGGCGGTATTTTAATGCAGGTTTCTTTTGAACGCCCCGCCGACTTTAACAATGTAAGGGAAGTTTTTGCGCGCGAAGGGCTTGGTAATGTTGAATTGCAAAGCACCGAGGGCAACGGCATTATTATGAGGCTTCAAGAAACCGACATGAATAAAGAAGAGTTTCAAGCCTATGTAAAACAATTCCTGACAGGCGAGTTTCCTGGAAATGAACTAACCATAGAAAGGTTTGAGTTTGTAGGGCCTGCAGTGGGAAGGCATTTGGCAAGGCAGGCTGTATACGCTTTTATTTTTGCGTTTGCGGGCATGATAATTTACATAGCGTTCAGGTTTAGATCGCCCTTGTGGGGTATAGCGGGCGTAATGGGCATTGTGCACGACGTTATAGTGTGCCTTGGATTTTTTATGCTCACGGGAAAAGAAATAAGCATTACAACCGTTGCCGCGCTTCTGACAGTTGCGGGCTATTCTATTAACGACAAAATAGTTTTGTTCGACAGAATCCGCGAAAATATGCGCCTTAGCGCCAAAGATAGCTTCCTTAACATTATAAACAAAAGTATCAACGGCATTATGATGAGAGCGCTTGTAACCACGTTTACCACGTTCTTAGTGGCATGCTCGCTGTTTTTCTTGGGCGGCGAAGTGTTGCACGGATTTGCCTTTATTTTGGTAATAGGCTTGGTTGTCTGCGTGTATTCGTCTATATTTTTGTGCGCACCGTTTGTGTACGAGTGGGAAGCTCGTAAGTTGGAAAGATATAAACGTTCAAAAGCCTAGTTGCTTGAAGTAGCGCTTGTCTTTTTGGTTTTTTGTTGCCTTATGCGTCGGCTTATGTGCCGTTTCACTTACGCACACTACGCCGCCGCAGGCGTTACAAAAACACCAAAATACTTCGCGCTAAAAGTCTGTAGTCCCCACTAAATTTTTTTGAGGTTTCCTAAACCTTGTACAAAATTAAAAATTTTAAAATAAATTTACGAAACAGGGATATCCTGCGGGTTTTAAAGCGTCTTTCGGGTGTTTCTGAAATGCCCGCAGAAGTAGAAGAAAACGTGCAACGCGCCTGTTTTCGTTACGGCAAATTTATAACGCCCGCCACGCTTTATCAAACTTTTACCAGAGATTTTTCAGGGCTGGACTTTGACTTAAGCGCAGCCCCCGCAAAATGGGTGGCGCAAAGCTACTACATTGTTACCATAGGCACCGCGCTGGATAGTGAATTTAAAAAAAATGAAACCGCTTTCGGCGCGCAAACAGCCCAAATAGTTTCGGCAATAGCCGTAGACGCGCTGGAGCAATCTAAAAATTTTGTCGGGCGGCTTTTAACAAAGGAAGCCGCAAACGAGAAGTGCGAAGTTTCCCGCCCGCAAGAATTTCCGCCGGAAGTTTTTGTCAAAGCGGCAACCCTTTTAGAAAGTACCAAAATAGGCGTAGAAATATCGGAAAATATTATTAAGCCGCAGTACAGCTCTTGCGGTGTTTTTTATTGGGTGCCGTTAAAAAAGCGCCGTTAATTTTTTTTGCTTTATCTTTTAAGTTTGTGCTTCCTTGCGCATTGGTTTATGTAGCGCTTCGCTTGCCTACACCGCACCGCTGCATGCGTTGCCCAAACTTAAAATATTTCGCAAAAATTTTCTTAAGGATAAAGTTTTTCTCAGAGATTTTAAAACTTATTTTTTGATATGACAAAAGTATATTTATTTTTTTATAATTTATTGTTTACTTTTTTGCTTGCGCCTGCGGCGCTTTTTCTTTTTATAGTCCGGCGTGATTTTTTTTGTCATTTTAAAGAGCGTCTGGGTTTCTATAATTTTTTAAAAAATAAAACGCAAGAGCCCGTTATCTGGGTGCATTGCTCTTCCCTTGGCGAAGTTAAAGCCGTTGAAAGCACTATAAAAGGCTTGCCGGAGGGTTATAGCGTTTTTCTTAGCGTGTTTACAAAAACCGCGCGTGACTGGGCAAAAACCGAGCTTTTAGAAAAAGGTATCGTTAAACATTTGGCGTTTGCGCCCTTAGATTTGTACCCTTTGCTTGTGCGCGTCGTAAAAAAACTTAATATAAAAATGCTTATACTGGTAGAAACCGAAATTTGGCCATCTATGATATATGCCTGCGCTAGTCGGGGTGCTAAAATTGTAACGGTTAACGGAAGGCTTTCAAAAAATTCTTTTAAATATTATAATGCCACAAAGTATTTTTGGCGCAAATTTGTAAGCCTTATAAACATTGTGCTTGCCCGTACCCCGCAAGACGCAGAGCGTTTTACGGAAATTACGTCGCATGCTAAAAGTGTGCGCGTTACGGGAAATATTAAGTACGATTTAGAAATCCCTTCGCAAAAAAGTACCCGCGATGAACTTGGTTTTAAAAATTCGGATATAATTTTTGTGTGCGGTTCTACAAGAGAGGGTGAAGAAGTTTTTATAAAAAACGCTTATATAGGGATATCAAAAAAATATCCGCAAATTAAGTTTGTTGTTGCGCCACGTCATATTAAACGCGCTAAAAAAGTTTGCGGTATTTTTAAGGCGGCGGGTATTAACGTGTCGTTGTACTCACGCGGTATAAGCCCCGATATTACGGTTGTAGATGTTTTTGGAAAACTACAAGCGCTTTACAACATTGCCGATATTTGTTTTGTAGGCGGGTCGCTTGTAAACAAAGGCGGGCAAAACCCTATAGAGCCTGCGGCTTACGCAAAGCCCGTGCTTTTTGGAGATGATATGTGTAACTTTGCCTTAGAAGCCGAAAGTTTGCTTGAACATGGCGGAGGTTTTTTAGTAGAAAATGCGTCCAAAATGACACAGGTTTTAGGAGAACTTATATCAAATCCTGCCCAAAGGCTTAGTGCAGGGCAACAAGCCCTGCAAGCCGTAAATGCCCAGCGGGGCGCAACGGCACAAAATTTACAAATTATTAAGGAATTTTTAAATTGAAAATTAAGTTTTTATCACTTATAATTGCTTTTTTTATAAAGTTTATGGGCTCTACATTGCGTCTGCGCCACTTAAACAAAACAAGAATACATCATGCCCAAGCCCTTTACCCCATTTGGCATTCTGATGAAATAGGGCTGGCTTATTCCTACCGTCACACAGGAATTACAATTCTCGTAAGCCTTTCCAAAGACGGCGAAATATTGGCGGGTGCCGTAAAGCGTTTAGGGTTTAGTACCGTGCGGGGGTCAAGTTCGCGCGGTGGGCAAAAAGCTTTATTTGAAATTTTTGAAATTATTAAAAACGGCGCTAATATTTGTTTTGCCGCAGACGGTCCGCGCGGACCTTACCACAAACTTAAAAGCGGTATGATTTATGTTGCGCAAAAATCGGCTTTGCCGATTTTTCCCGCAGCTGCCGGCTTTAAACATTATTTCACTTTAAGGTCATGGGACAAAACAAAAATACCTATTCCGTTTACGCGCGCCGTTGCCGTTTACGGCAAACCCGTATACGTTAAGCCAGAAGACGATATCGAAACCAAAAGGCTTGAGGTAGAACAAAGCCTTAACAAGCTTGCCGAATTTGTAGATAAATACGCTTTCAGTAAAAATATAGGCGAGTATTTAAAGCACCACCCCGAGCCTAAAATTCTTATAGTGCAACCCTCGCGCCTTGGAGATATTGTATTTACGTTGCCCGCGCTTTCGGCATTGCGTAAGCGTTATCCTCACGCTCAAATTTCGTGGATTGTTGATGAGCGTTGTGCCGAAATTTTGCAAAATAATCCATATATAGACAACTTAATAGTTTTCGACAGAAAAAATCTTAATCTGCGCGCTTTAAAAGATTTAAAAAGCCGCCTAAGGTATGAAAAGTTTGATTTAAGCATAGACTTTCACGGGCTTTTTAAATCTGCCGTTTTGGTTAAGTTAGCGAATGCCCATTTTAAAATAGCCTCGTCGTCTACAAACGGAATGCGTGAACTCTCGTGGTTGTTTTCTAAAGAAATTCTACCTAAAAAACTGCCTGCACACTGTGTGGAACGCCACCTTGCTCCGGTACAGCACGTGGGCTGTGAAGTTGATACTAACAATTTAGAGTATATGATAAATATTTCAGAAGCTGACTTTGACGCGGTTAGAAAAAAATTGTCAGAGTTGGGCATTAATGAAGACAAAATTATAGGTATGCACGCTGGCGGGGGGTGGTTAAGCCGCCGTTGGGGTGCTGAGCGCTACGGCGAACTCGCGCAAAAGCTTAAAGCGGAACTTGGCGCTAGCATTGTGCTTGTTGGCGGAAAAGAAGGCGGAAGCAGTGAAAAGGGTTTAAATGAAGAAGTGCTTGCATATAGCAATAATACTGTTTACGACTTAACAGGTAAACTTACTATAAAAGAACTTTGCGCGTTTTTAAAAATGGTAAAAGTTTTTGTAGCAAACGAGGCAGGTCCCATGCACATTGCCACTGCTTTAAACGTGCCGTCGGTTGCTATTTTGGGTCCTACTGACGCTAGCCGCACAGGTCCTTTTAAAGGGCGCACAAAAGTTTTACAGCATAAGGTTGCATGCCAGCCCTGCCGCAACCGCGACTGCAAAAATGTTATCTGTATGCAGGGAGTATCAGTTAGTATGGTGTTTGATGAAGTTGTAAAAAAATATAATAGTTAGCGATAGTTGCCTTTTGCTTTTGCAGTTAGCGCACACGGCAGGCAATCGCTTAAAATTTTTAAGCGTTTTTCGAACTTGCGGGCAGTTTATAACTGCTTATAATTTAGCCCGCTGCAAACATGCGAAAAACGATGAACTTAAAAATTTTTCGCTCATAAGCCGCCTGTACGGTGCTTTAACCGCAAAGGCAAAAGACATAAAGTCCCTGCCGTTAAAGCGCGCCCTTGGGCGTCTATGGAAAAAGTTCTTAAATCCTTAAAGTGCTTTTGAAATGCCCATTAGAACGCTAGCCTTTTGCTTACTTTTGGGCGATGCCAAAAGTAAGGCGCGGGGTGCAGGGGGGCGCAACACCCCCGCAAGCTAAAGGTATCGCCCCCTCTGCCAGTAAGTCTTAAGTATTGTTTTATTATAATATTTTATGTATACTACACAAGTCTTTGCTCGCTGGTAAGCGGGCTAAGCCTTAGGGGAATTAACCCCAAGGAAATCCAAAAAGGAGGAAGTATGGTCAATTACGAAAGTACGTTTATTTGTTCCCCGGAATTACCCGCCGAAAAAGTTGAAGAAATTTCAGCCAAAGTAGTAAAAATTATCGAGTCGTCAAAGGGCAGTTTGAAAACCGTGCAACAGTTGGGCAAAAAAAAACTTGCTTACCCGATTGAAAAATTTCGTGAGGGTAGCTATGTTTATATGGAACTTTCCGGCCCCGGCGATATGATTGCTGCGCTTGAAAACTTTTTTAAAGTTAATGACGAGGTTATAAGGTTTCTTACCGTAAAGGTAG
>WQVR01000055.1 GCA_009785775.1 Candidatus Proendomicrobium guianensium | reverse complement strand
GAAGTGGCAAGTGAAACAGCACATGAGCCGACGCATAAGGAAGCATAAACGCAAAAGACAAAGAACCCTAACCGTATCTCTTAACTATAAGACTTATTAAATTACTGGTGGACTGCCCCTTAACTATAGGAAACCTGCAAACTTTTTTGACAAACTGCCTGCCTGCTATTTCTGAAAGTTTATAATCTTTGCCTTTTACTAAAATATCGGGTTTTAATTCGCTTAAAAGTTTTTCGGGGGTATCTTCGCCAAAAATTACTATATAATCCACACAATCTAACGCGCTTAAAACTTTTGCGCGATTTTTTTCGCTTACAAGCGGACGCTTGGGTCCTTTAAGTTTAGCTAGCGATTTGTCCGAGTTTAACCCTACTATTAAGGCGTCGCCAAGCGAGCGAGCATAATTAAAAGAAGCGATGTGGCCTGCGTGAATTAAATCGAAACAGCCATTAGTAAAAACAACTTTTTTGCCGGCCTTTTGCAGTTTTTTAACCGTTTGGGCAAGACCCGCACGGCTGACAAGTTTATTTTTACCGTATGATTTTAACATTGCTGTCTGCAAAGACTTAGTATGCAAAAACCTTATCCTCGATTAATTTGCATATTATATGTATGGCAAGAATATGGCATTCTTGCACGCGGCCTGTAACTTTTGAGGGCGCACAATAGCACATATCAGACATTGTTTTAATTTTGCCGCCGTCAGCGCCGGTAAAACCTATGGAAAATATGCCCATTTTACGCGCAGCTTCCAAAGCTTTTACTACGTTTGGGCTATTACCGCTTGTAGTTATTGCAACAACAACATCTCCCTTTGCGGCAAAAGCTTCTATCTGGCGGCTAAATACCTGATCATAGCCGAAGTCATTTCCTATAGCAGTGATTGTAGAAATATTTTCACTAAGCGCTATTGCGGGCAAAGCATTGCGGTTTTTTTCAAAACGGCATACCATTTCGGCGGCAAAGTGCAAAGCGTCGGCAGCCGAACCGCCATTGCCCATAACTATAAGCTTTTTGCCTTTGTTATAAGCTTCTACTATTTTATTGGCTATTGCTTGGATATAGTTTAGTTGGTCTTCGGAAAGCATTTTTTGTTTTGCTTCAATGCTGTCTTGTATGAGACTCTCGATAATTTGCCTTGTATCCATGGCACATTCCCCTTTAATAATTAAAGCCCGCCGGCGCTTACGCCCGCGGGCTTTAGTGTTTTTTTAAAATCCCCGGGCTATTTTCCTAACATATATTTCGGCAAAAAGTCGGTGCAGACCATTTTACCTTCTTTAAATACTTCATGTTGCATCATTTTTGCATGAAGCCCTGAGGTGTTTTTAATTTTGCCTAAGTCTATTTCTTTTAAGGCGCGTTCCATTTTGGCAATGGCAGACGCTCTGTCGTCATCATGAACGATAACTTTGGCTACTAAGCTGTCGTAAAACGGCGGTATGGTATAACCCGCGTAAACATGCGTGTCTATGCGCACGCCGCGGCCGCCCGGCATATAGCAACTGTCTATTTTGCCGGCGCAAGGGATGAAGCCGTTTTCGGGGTCTTCAGCATTAATGCGGCACTCTATTGAATGTCCGTTAATGGCTATATCGCTTGAATCATATTTTAATTTGTGGCCCGCGGCAAGTTTTATTTGCTCGCGCACTAAGTCTATGCCGGTAACTTCTTCTGTTATGGTATGTTCTACCTGTATGCGGGTGTTCATTTCCATAAAGTAAAAATCTTCGTATTTATCTACCAAAAATTCTATGGTGCCTACGGTAACATATTTTACCGCAGCAGCGGCAGCAACCGCAGCTTTGCCCATTTTTTTGCGAAGAGCAGCGCTTACAAAAGGAGAAGGGCTTTCTTCAACAAGTTTTTGGTGGCGGCGTTGGATGGAGCAGTCGCGCTCGGGCAAGTAAATAATTTTGCCTTTTTCGTCGCCCATTACCTGAAATTCTATGTGGCGTGGCTCTTCAACATATTTTTCCATGTAAACGTCAGGGTTGCCGAAAGCCGCTTTTGCTTCCGTTTGCGCCATTACTATGGAGTTTTTTAATTCTTCTTCGTTTGCAACAATACGCATACCCTTGCCGCCGCCACCGGCGGTTGCTTTAATTATAACGGGGTAGCCTATTTTTTTGGCAAGCTTGAAAGTTGCGGGGTCATCAGCGTCTACAGGGCCGTCTGAACCGGGCACAACAGGCACGCCGGATTTTTTCATTAATTGGCGGGCGGCTATTTTATCGCCCATTTGGTCTATAGATTCTTTGCTTGGCCCTATAAACTTTATACCGCAGCTTTCGCAAACTTCGGCAAAGTAGGTGTTTTCGGCTAAAAAGCCGTAACCGGGGTGTATCGCGTCTGCGCCCGAAATTTCAGCCGCCGCGATTATGCTTGGTATATTAAGGTAACTTTCTTTAGCGGGATTAGGGCCTACGCATATACTTTCATCGGCAAGTTTTACATGGCGCGATTCTCTGTCTACTTCAGAGTGTATAGCCACAGTTTTTATGCCAAGTTCTTTGCAGGCGCGGATAACCCTGCATGCTATTTCACCGCGATTTGCTATTAAAACTTTTTTAAACATATTTTACTCTCCGTTACCGACAAAAATTATAAAACAAGTTTACAGGCTTGTGTCTACTAAAAAAAGCTCTTGTCCGTATTCTACCGTCTGCCCGTTAAGCACAAGTATTTTAACTATTTTACCCTTAACGTGAGAGGTAACGTCTTTCATAATTTTCATGGCTTCTATAGAGCCCACTTTTTGGCCGGACTCTACATTGTTGCCCTCTATAACGTAAGGAGGATAATTTTTAGATTGAGAATTGTAAAATGTCCCTACCATGGGAGATTTTATGGGGAGAATTGTGTCGGGAAGCTTTGGCGCTGCGGCACGCGCTACGGGAGCTGCGGCCTTAGGCAAAGTTTTTGCTTTTCTTAAGTAAACGCTTGTGCCGCCGGGAGCTTCAACTTCAAGCTCTTCAATGTCGGTATCCTTAAGCGATTTCAAGAAATTTTTTAAATCTTTAGTTTCCATTTCTATTCCTCCGAACTAAAATGCGGCTTCGCCGCGAATGCCTGTTTTTATACTCTTTCTACATATTCACCTGTTCTTGTATCTACTTTTATACGGTCGCCTTCTTTTATAAAAAGCGGCACGCGTATGTCTAAACCTGTTTCAACTTTTGCCATTTTTGTCATGTTAGAAACCGAATCTCCCTTAACGCCGGGTTCGGCTTCGGTAATTGTCATTTCTATAATAAGGGGAATTTCTATGCCTATAAGTTCGCTTTCTAAATATACGGAGTCTACATCCATATTTTCTTTAAGGTAAACTTCTTTACCGTCTAATTTTTCTTTAGGTATGGAAAGTTCTTCATAAGTTGTCATATCCATAAAGTTGTAATTTTCGCCGGCGGTGTCTGCATACAAAAACTGTTTTTTATGGTGCGTAACGCTTAACCTTTCAAACTTTTCGCCGCTTTTAAATGTGCGCTCTATAGTGCCGCCTTTTTTTAAGTGCCTAAGCTTAACGCGCATTACAGCGCCGCCCTTACCGGGCTTATGGTTTTGGAACCATGTTATTTGGTAAGGCTCGCCCTCTACTAAAATGTTTAGTCCGTTTTTAAAGTCTGACGTTGAAACCATGGGATTAAACTCCCCCCTTATTTTTAAAACCGCTTTAATATTTCGCGTTTGTTAGTACTTCATAACCGTTTGGGGTAACCAAAACGGTATCTTCAATTCTTATGCCGAAGCCCTTAAAGGACACTGTGCCTTCAGGCAAATAAATGCCGGGTTCTACAGTTACAACACAACCCGCTTTTAAAACTTCCCCTTCAATGTTAGGGGACTTTTGCGAAAGGCGCGGGCTTTCATGCACATCTATACCCACGCCGTGACCTGTTGAATGTATGAAGTTGGCACCATAACCGGCATTTTCTATCACATTGCGGGCGGCTGTATCAGGCAAATCTGCCGAAATTCCCGCCTTTAAAACGCCTATTGCCGCTTTTTGCGCGGCAAATACAACATCAAAAACCTGTTGATATTTAACGTTGATTTTACCTAAAAAAAATGTCCTTGTCAAATCGGAAGCATACCCTTTGTACTTGCAACCTATATCTATTAAAACGATGTCATTTTCTTGTATAACCCTTTGTCCGCTTACATGGTGAGGGTTTGCAGAGTTAGGACCCGAAGCCACTATAGGCGTAAAGCTTTCACTTACATGCTTGCGCGCAAACTTTTCAAGTATTTTGTAGTGAACATCAAGTTCTGTTAGCAAGCTTGCAGACTGGCTTTGGAGTTCCACACCAATTTCGTCTGCCGCTTGGCTCGTAATACGGCAAGCTTCTTTTATATAGTTTATTTCTTCTTCGGTTTTTGTATAGCGGTACTGTTTTAACTTATCTTGTGTGCCTTCAAGCATTATGCCGTTAGCGCTTAAAACATCTTTAATTATATTAAAATCGGCAAGGGTTATACTTTGGGCGGAAGTTTCAATGCGGTTTATGTTTTTTGCTTTGCAAATTTCGGCAAGGGCTGTAGCATACTTTGCGCTTTCTATAACAGCAAATTTAAAAGGTTCGAAGAACCCTTTGCACTGCGCAAGCATCATTTTCGAGGTTATTATTGTTGGGGTTTTTCCCAAAGTTGCAAGCCAAAACCCGTCAAAAGGGCAACCTGTAATATAAAAAATGTCTTTATGGTTTGTAAAAAGTGTATTTTGTGCGCTTAGAGCCTTTAATAATTCCGTTTTCATAGTTTTCAGATTTTACAATATTATGAAGTGTATTACAAAAACACTTTAAGGGGGCGATATTCTTGTGTGTTTTTGCCTTTGCAATTAAAGCGCTATTCAGGCGGTTTATGAGTGAAAAATTTTTAAGTTTATTGTTTTTCGCATGTTTGAAGCGGGCAACATATTTAAGCTGTTATAAACTGCCCGCAAGTTCGAAAAACGCTTAAAAATTTTGAATGAATGTCTGCCAAGCGGTTTAATTGCAAAGGCAAAAACATACGGTGTTGCGGCAATAGAGTTAAAAATATATAATGAGCCCATGGCGCATATGACGCTTGACCTGCACAGTATCTATAATAAAGGCCGTGAAATAGAAGTGGCGCTTGAAAGCCTTTTAGAAAATGCACTTTCCAAAAAACTTGAATTTGTTGAGGTTATAACCGGAAAAGGCTCCGGGGCTCTTAAAAAAACGGTATTGCGGTTTTTCAATAGAAAAGACATACGCGCCAAGTATTGGCGTTTAGATATAGATAACAAAAATTTCGGCAGACTGTTTGTGCACTTCAAACATAACAAATCTAAAGGCAAGGCATAATATACTATGAACACTTTCGCTTACAAGTACAAAACAAATATATACTTAAACATAACCAACCGCTGCATGATGGCTTGCCCCTACTGCATAAAGCATAAGTGGGTGGGGGCTTTTAGAGGAAATGACCTCGCCTTGACGCACGAACCTTCCGTTACTGAGGTTATAAATGCCATAAAAAATATCGGTGATTTGAAAGATTATAAAGAAATAATTTTTTGCGGCTATGGCGACGCTTTAATACGTTTAGAAGAAACTATAGAAATTGCCAAACAGATAAAAGGTCTTACAAACAGCAATGCAAACGGCATAAAAATCCGTATAAACACCGCGGGGCTTGCAAACAAGTATTATGGCAGAAATATTTTACCTGACCTTAAAGGGCTTGAAGCCCCTCAGGGGCATGATGCCCGTCACGGGCTTATTGATTCTATTTCTATAAGCTTAAACGGTTCTAATCAGAAAGACTTTGCCGACCTTAACCGCCCGATGTTTTCCGAGGAAGCATTTGACGAAATAATAAACTTCGCTAAAGAGGCAAAACTTTATATCCCCGAAGTAACCATAACAGCCGTAGCACTGCCTGCACTAGACGTAAAAGCCGTAGAAGACATAGCAAAAAGCGTGGGAGTAAATTTTAGGTTGCGCCCATATTTAGACGCTTATGAGGATCATTAATGAGTAAAAAAATAATAGATGAAATAATTTTTTGCGGAAAACTTTTGTATGAGCAAGGCTTAAACCATTCCCATTCAGGAAATTTAAGCATTCGTGCGGGCGACAAAATATTTATAAAAAAACGCGGGGCAATGCTTGGACACTTAAAACAGTCTGACATTGTAAAAGTAAACCTGCGCGATAATAAATTAGACTCTGAAGCTTCCGTTGAGGTCAATGTACACAGGGCAATATATTTGGGTTGTCCGGAAGTTTCAGCGGTAGCCCACGCTCATACCATATACGCAACGGCATTATCGTTTAAACTGAAAGAAATTATACCTGCAGATTCTGAGGGCAAGCTTTACCTGCCGCACATTCCCGTG
>WQVR01000054.1 GCA_009785775.1 Candidatus Proendomicrobium guianensium | reverse complement strand
TTTTTAGACAGCAAACGCATAATTTTAGTAAAACAATACCGCTATCCCGTAAAAAAGATTACATATGAAATTCCCGCAGGCAAATTAGACTATAGAGAGAGCCTGCTTAAATGCCTTAAAAGAGAGCTGCAAGAGGAAACAGGCTATGCGGCGCGTAGTATAAAAAAACTTATAAGTTTTTGGCCTACGCCTGCATTTTCAGACGAGATTTTACATATTTATGTTGCCAAGGGCTTGAAAAAAAGCGGCAAAGCCACTCCGGATTTTGACGAATTTATAGACACCGAAATTTTTAACTTTGACGATGTTTTTGAAATGATAAAAACAGGTAAAATACAAGATTCTAAAACAGTCATAGCATTATCATATTACAAAGCAATCACAAAATAAGGAAAACCAAAACAATGAAAAGAAGCGCGTACTGCGGAAAAATTAACGAAATTTTTGAAAATAAACAGGTAACTGTTTGCGGCTGGGTACACTCCCGCCGCGATCATGGCGGTGTGATATTTATAGATCTTCGCGACAGAGAGGGTCTTGTGCAGGTTGTTTTTGAGCCTGAAAATAAAGCGCTTTTTGAACAAGCCGAAAAAATAAGAAGTGAATACGTGTTAAGCGTTACGGGCACGGTGCGCTTGCGCCCTGAGGGCACAGTGAATCCCAATATGTTTAGCGGTAAAGTTGAAGTAGTAACTGAAAATCTTGAAATAATAAATGAATCACCCGTTCTTCCTTTTGAAATATCAGACTATAACGAAACCTCGGAAGAACTAAGGCTTAAATACAGATATTTAGATATGCGCCGTCCGCAAATAGCCCAAAACTTTATTATGCGCCATAAAGTGGCGAGCGCTGTAAGAAATTTTTTAACTGCTGACGGTTTTATAGAAATTGAAACGCCTTTTTTAACGCCTTCTACCCCTGAAGGCGCGCGTGATTTTTTAGTGCCTTCGCGCCTTAGCCACGGCAAATTTTTTGCTTTGCCGCAGTCTCCGCAGCTTTTTAAGCAAATACTTATGGTTGCCGGTTTTGATAAATACTTTCAAATTGCGCGTTGCTTTCGCGACGAAGATTTACGCTCAGACCGTCAGCTTGAGTTTACGCAAATAGATTATGAAATGTCTTTTGTAGACGAAAGTGACGTAATGTCTGCAACCGAGCGTTTGCTTGCCGAAGTGTTTAAAACGGCGTTGGGCAAAGACATAACACTTCCTTTTACAAAAATGCCTTATGCGCAAGCAATGATGGACTACGGCACAGACAAGCCCGACATCCGCTTTGAAATGCTTATTAAAGATTTTACAGCAGAACTTGCAAATTGTGGCTTTAGCGTGTTTTCGGGCGCTATAAGCAAAGGCGGCAAGGTGCGCGGCATATGTGTAAAGGGCGGCGCTAAATTTTCAAGAAGCGAAATAGACGCTTACACAAAATTTGTAGGTGAATTTGGCGCTAAGGGTCTTGCCTGGATGAAAGTTACAGAGGCAGGACTCGAATCTAACATAGTTAAATTTTTTTCTCCCGCGGAGCAGGCAATAATAACATCAAAATTTAATGCCGAAGCAGGAGATATACTTTTCTTTCTTGCCGATGATGAAAGCGTAGTTGCGCAAGGACTGGGGGCTTTACGCTTAAAAATAGCTAAAGAGCTTAACCTTATAGACAAAACAAAATTCAACTTTTTGTGGGTGGTAGATTTTCCGCTTTTTGCCTTTGATAAAGATGAAAATAGATATGTCGCAATACATCATCCGTTTACTTCGCCGCAAGAACAAAACCCGCAAAATATTAATGCCCAAAACGCAGGTGAACTTACTGCCCGCGCTTATGACATTGTGCTTAACGGCGTAGAGCTTGGCGGTGGGTCTATAAGAATACACACGCCTCAAATGCAACAAAAAGTGTTTGAACTTTTAGGCATTGATGAAGCCTCTGCAAAAGAAAAGTTCGGTTTTTTATTAGACGCGCTTACTTACGGCGCGCCGCCGCATGGCGGCATTGCGCTTGGTTTTGACAGATTATGCGCTATACTTGCCGGTGAAGAATCCATTAGGGAAGTAATAGCATTTCCCAAAACGCAACGCGCCATTTGCCCTATGACAAATGCGCCGTCAGAAGTTAGCGAAAAGCAGTTAAAAGAATTAGGAATAAAAACTGTTTTGAAAGCACCTGTGAAATAAAACTTTGGTAAAATAAAAATGGCGACAAGAAAAATATATTTAAAAAACACGCGCGAAGCCATAAATTTATTTGGCGAGCGTGATGAAAACATTAAAAACATAGAAAAGTCACGAGGGGTACAAATTTTTACACGCCAAGACCCTTCTTCAGGCGACTTTACAATGTCTGTAAGGGGAAATTCAGCCTCAAAGGTAGATAAGGCTGTGACAGACATTGAAAATCTGCGCGCGGTAATATTTGCCGCAGAAAGCGAAAAATCTGAAAATGCTTTTGAAAAACCGTCTCAGGGTTTTTTAGGGGAAGTTTCCTCAGGCGATACCATATATACTTCTTTTATGGGTAAAGCCGTGCGCCCTAAAACTCCAAACCAAAAAAAGTATCTTGAAACAATATTTAAAAATGACGTTACATTTGCCATTGGTCCTGCGGGCACGGGGAAAACTTACTTGGCGGTAGCAAGCGCTTTGAAAATGCTAAGGGCGGGCGACATAGCTAAAATAGTTATAACGCGCCCTGTGGTTGAAGCCGGCGAAAAACTTGGGTTTCTGCCGGGGGCATTGGAAGAAAAAATAAATCCGTATCTGCGCCCCATTTATGACGCTTTCTTTTACCTTTTGGGAGGCGAGCGTTTTAATGCGCTTAGGGCGGAAGGAACGCTTGAAATTGTGCCCCTTGCCTATATGCGCGGGCGCACGCTTGAAAAAGCGTTTATAATTTTAGACGAAGCGCAAAACACCACAATAGAGCAAATGAAAATGTTTTTAACAAGAATGGGCATTGGCTCTAAAGTTGTTGTTACGGGTGACCAAACGCAAATAGACATTGAAAACCCTAAAAAGTCCGGTCTTATACACGCCCGTAAAGTTTTAAAAAATATTGAAGGCATAGAATTTGCTTTCTTTAACGAGGAAGATATTGTGCGTCATGCGGTGGTAAAAAAAATAGTTAAAGCATACGCAGAGTTATGACGTCTCGAACGCGTTTAACCGCCAACACTTGCCAAAAACTTAACGGAGTACAAACGCTTTTTGCGGGCTTTCCAGAAAAATACCTGCCAACCCTTAAAAAAGCCGCAAGGCTTGTTTATAAAAACCAAAATATAAAAAAAGGCGAAGTAACTTTTATTATGGTTTCTGACGTCGAAATAAAAAAAATTAACACAAAATATTTAAAGCACCGCCGTATTACCGATATTATTACGTTTGTAATATCGCAGGAGCTTTTCATAGGCGATGTTTACATTGCTTCGGGGCAAAGCCAAAAACAGGCAAACTTTTACGGAAATTCGTGGGAGGCGGAACTTGCCTACCTGACTCTTCACGGAGCTTTGCACCTTTGCGGCTATACAGATTATGACAACGCAAGCAAAGCAAAAATGTTTAAACTGCAAGATAAACTTTTTAAGGAATTAAAGCGCTAGTGTTTATTTTAGTAGGTGTAATTATTATTGCTGTAGGGCTTTTGTTAAGCTTTTTTTTGGGTGCGGCGGAAATGGCGCTTACAAGCCTTTCTAAGCTGCGCGTAAAAAAGCTTATAGCTTCGCATAAATCTCTTGCCGAGCCGCTTTACAGGTGGCTTAAAACGCCCTACTACCTGCTTACTGTAATACTTACCGGAAGTACCGTTACCGATATGATACTTACGTTTGCGGCTACCACAGTAATGGTAACGGTATTTCATATGTTTAACGAAAATATTGTTGAGTTTATTACCTGGCTGGTTCTAACTTTTATAATTGTTGTTTTTTGCGACCTTGTACCCAAAATGATTGCCCGTGAATACGCCGAAAGTATTACGGTGCGCATAATGCCGTTTTTTAGCAGGGTAGAGCGTTTTTCAAAGCCGGTAATAGTGTTTGTGGAAAAAACAATAAGCAAATTTATACCGGATTTTAAAATTGCCACTAATTTTCACGGATATGTTTTTTTAAGTAACGAAGAAGTAGACAGCATAATTTCAGACGTAGATAAATCCGGCGTTGTAGGCGAAGACATAGGCGATATGTTAGAGCGTACTTTAAATTTCGGCGAAATTTCCGTAGCAAGTATTATGACGCCGCTTTCAGATATTGAATCTGCAGATATTAACAAAGACAATGATGCTTTCTTGGATATGATAATAGAAACCTCCCGCAGCCGCGTGCCTGTATATTCCGGCGCCAAAGATAATATAGAAGGCTATATTCATATTAAAGACGTGCTTTTGAAAATTAAAACGCAGAAAACAGACGATATTAAATCTCTTATTAAGCCCGCCTATTTTGTTGAAAAAACAAACAAGATAAATTTTTTAATGAAAGAGTTTCAAAACGGCGATACGCATATTGCGTTTGTTAAAAATGATTTAGGCAAAATTATAGGAATGGTAACGCTTGAAGATATTTTAGAATCCATAATCGGCGAAGTTATAGACGAATACGAATTAGAAAAGGAACGCAAATGAGCGAACTTATAATAAGGCTAACGCTTTTTGCTTTGTGTTTTTTTGCGGCTGCCTTTTTTTCGGGGGCGGAAACCGCCCTTACAAGCCTTTCGGGGAACTCCGCCCGCCGTGCGAAAGAAAAGTATAGAAATTATGCCAAGTATATAACTTTTTGGGAAATGCGTTCTAACGAAGTTTTAACAATGCTTGTAATATGCATGAACTTATCTTTTGCGGGCATTGGCGTTATAGGGGCGTCTTTAAATTTTGTTATTATGCGCCACTTTAATTTAGACCCGTCTTACTGGCAGTCGCTTGTTATGCCGCTTGGCATTATTTTAGCTACGCTTATATTTGCAAGCGTTTTACCTAAAACTTTAAGCCGCTATAATGCCGAACGTATTGCCGTGAAAGTGCTTCCGTTTATAATGTTTTTAACGCGTAAACTTTCTTTTGTTATAAAATTTCTTACGGCGATATCTGTGAAAGTTATGCGCGTTTTTGTAAAACGTAACCCCAAAGAAACAAATTATATAGACGCAGACGAATTAGATTTTTTGCTTTCTAATGAAAAAACTTCGCCTTTGCCGCATTTTTCGCGTGACATGGTAAGCAAAATTATGGATTTTTCAGAAACAAAAATTTCACAAATAATGACGCCTGTTGCAAACATTTTGGCGGTGAACGAAGATATGTCCAAAGCCGAAATAATACAGTATGTAATAGAAACTGGCTTTTCGCGCGTACCCGTGTATAAAGGCTCTATGGACAATATTATAGGCATTATTTACAGCAAAGATTTGGCTTTTGTATGGCGTAATGACGCGTTAATATCTATTGAAGATTTGCTTCGCCCTGTATATTATGTTCCAGAAACTGCTAAAGTTGAAACGGTGCTTAAAGATTTTAGGGCGGGTGAGCGCCACATGGCAATAGTTATAGACGAGTTCGGCTCTACCATAGGGCTTGCCACCATTGAAGATTTGGTTGAAGAAATAGTAGGCGAAATTTCAGACGAGCACGATGAAGCCGCGCACGAAACCATAAAAACTTTACCTTCAGGAGCGTACGCGATAGCGGCAGGCGAAAGCATAACAAACGTTAATGATAAAACAAATTTAAATATTCCCGAAGGCGATGAAGACTTTGTTACCATTAACGGTTGGGTGCTGGGGCTTTTTGGCAAAATTCCCAAAGTGCGCGACAGTGTTTTGTGGGAAGGTTATGAGATAGTTGTGATACACGCCGACGAAAAGCGCGTAAAACAAATACTTGTGCGCGCTTATAAACCAGATACTAAAATTAAAGGCGGCAATTAATTGTACTACAATGTAAAATCGCTTATTTTGCGCTCAAACGCTACTGCTGAAGCCGACAAAACCATTGTAGCCTATACATTAGACTGGGGCAAAATAATGCTTTCAGTTCCGGGCGCAAAAAAAATTACCGCAAAACTTTCAAATATTACAGAACCCTTAACCCAAGCCGAACTTTCAATATATATGCCTTCTGAAAGCGCGCGCGGTAAAGTTACGGGCGGAACCCTTATTAACGGGTATTGGGGGCTTAAAAAATCTTTCAAACGCCATGTTTACGCAATGTACGCGTCTGAAATTGCCGAAAAATTAGCCCCTTTTAACTCCGCAGGGGAAACAAAATACTTGCTTATTTCGCGCGTGTGGGAAATTTTAGAAAGTTCACCCAACCCTTTAAAAACGCTCACGGCTTTTACTTTAAGAATGTTAAAAATTTCAGGTTACAGTTTTAGCGATTATCTTATAAACTCAGGCGCGCCTTGCCGCGCAGAAATGTTTGAC
>WQVR01000053.1 GCA_009785775.1 Candidatus Proendomicrobium guianensium | reverse complement strand
TACTGCTTTCTGCAGACGCCCCGATAGGTTTTCAGTGGAGCAATTTTGCAATATCTTTTAACACATTTGCCAGCGTAGGCTTAACGCCTGTAATTGATACGCAAAATATCGGCTTTAACGTTGGCGGCACCGGTTTACAACTTGATAATTTGGGTGCTGCCGCAGACACAGCGTCTGTAGCGATAATAGAGGGCGCGCTTACGGGAGATGTGCTTACAGGTATGCAAAATATTCTGGGCACAACCCTTAACGCAAATGAAATAGCCAACGCGCTTGTTTTAGCGGCGGAAAATCAGGGCATAAGCAATATCGGCTTTTACGCCCAGCAAATAGCAAACGGGCTTGCAGGCGCAGAGGGTCTTATAGCAATTTTGGGCGGCGCAGGTAGCTTTGACGATAACCAAACCGCCGTTATAGCAGACGCTGCAATGTTTAATGAAGTTGCCTTTGGTTACGGACATCAGGTAAATAACTGGCTTAGAGCGGGTGCAAATGTAAGGCTTATACGCGGACAAATAGCGCGCGCAGGATACAGAATTTTTGACGAAAACAACGATATAGGCGACATAATATCTGATTCTTTTGACGGCAGTAAAGTATCGTGGAGGCCCGCTTTAGACCTTGGCGTGCAAATTGATATTAATGAACTTATACCCGTAGCGAATCTACCGTTTTCCCCAAGATTCGGGCTTGCGGCAAGAAATATCAATAACCCATCTTTTGACAGGCCCTATAATGCAGATTTTCCAACAGACAGTTCACACACTTTAAGGGGTCAGTACAGGGCGGGGCTGGCTATAAACCCGCGCAATTTTTGGACAATTGCCCTAGACTACGACATAATTAGAAACAATACAGTTTTAAAAAATTACTACTCGCAAATGTTGGCTTTGGGTACTGAGGTTGGCTTACTTAATTCGCGTCTGCCTTTAAGGGGCGGCGTAATGAAAAACACCGCCGAAAATTCAGACTATACACTTACGGCAGGGTTTGGTATTAACTTAAGGCATGTGCATTTTGATTTTGCCGGCGCGTTTTCTACCGGTACTGTAACGGTAGACGGAACATCTGTACCCTCGCAGTTTGGCGGCGCGTTTTCTTTGGCTGTTTTGTTTTAAGCGGCAAGTACTGAAAATACAAAATCCCCTTTGGCAATTATGCTAAAGGGGATTTTTTTATATTATGTTGTATTTATTTTTGTATTAAAATAGTAAAACCATTGCCTACTTTATCGTCAATATCTAAGTGTTCTATAACGTTTAAATTCATATACTTACAAAGTTCAAGCAAGTCTTGTGTAACCCATACGCTGTGGTGCGCGTGCGTTAAAGGGTCTTGCCCTATACCGTTATGCCTGTCTATTAATTCCTGAAGCGTGGTTCTGGGGCGGTCTTTATCAAAAGTCCTCTCTTTGTGCGGAATATTCATAAAAAGATATCCGCCCGACTTTATAATGCGTAGCCATTCATTTATCGTTTTTATCGGGTCCCAAAAATGTTCTAGCACATGAGAATTTATTACAAAGTCCCACACATTATCTTTAAAAGGCAAGTCGTCACCGTTTGACACTATATCAACTTTCAACGTACCGCCGGCATATTTAAACTGGTCATTGCCGTACACGGTAACTTTGTCGGTATAATCGATATTAATGGTGTTTAGGTAAAATTGATTGTGGGCAGAGCCGCCTATTTCAATTCCTTTTAAACCTTTTAGATATTTGTTTGCAAGTTTAGACGGAGGGTAAGGCACAATTTTACTTATAAACACCAAATCAAAAACATCTTCAATGGTTTTTAACATTTTTTCGCCGTAGTAATTTTGCAAGGCGTATTCTTTTGCTTTAAGCGCTGTGTTGCGCAGTTTATCGCCGCCGTTTTTTTTGTCGTGGTATAGTTGCTCTAACCTGTCAAACCATTGACCTTGGCGGCATAAAAAACCGTTTTCACCGTCGGTTATACAATTTTTATAAACATAAACAGGCGTAGCAATTGACGGCACGCTAACCACCGCGGCTTCAAAAAATTTAAGTTCCGATTTGCAGTTGGTAAAAACATTATCTACAAGAGGTATAAGGTTTACGTCAACCGAGGCTATCAGGCTTTGTAATTTTTTAAAATTAGTAAATTTTTCAGTTTGGATTTGTCCGTTTTTTACAAACTTACGCAAAACATCGGGAATTTTCATATATCCCGCAACCAGTAACTTCGCATTGCCGTAAATTTCTAAAAAATTTGCTATTTCAGGCGCTATAGTGCAAAAATCATTGTAGTGGGTGGGCGACCCGCTGAAATATCCCATAACAAAATCATTATTTTCTTTTTTCGGAGCGTTTTGAGAAGCAGATATTTGTTCGCTGTTAAGCGAATTAGGTATAACATAAACAGGGCGGTTAAATTTGGCGCGTATTTGCTCTGCCAGATATCCGTTTGTGGCAATAAAACGCTGACCTTTCTGCATTGACACAGCCTGTCTGCCTATATATTGAAAATGACTGTTATACGAATGTTCGTTTTCGGCTTCATTTAGGGTTGTAATAAAGGCAGGCGCATAATCAAGGTCGTAAACTAAGTCGTCGGTATCACAAGCTACGGGAATGCCAAAACCTTTTACCGCGTGGTAAATTTCTTCCAGTTTAAAAGTCCATCTGTAGCGGTGTATAATAAAAATATCGGCAAGGTTTAAATATTCTTTTACGACATCAGCTTCAGATTCATAAAAGTAAAATGCTTTCCATTTCGCGCTTTTTTGCAAGTGCTGGTAAATATTGTAAACCCTGTACCGAAATGAGGAATCATTGGAACCTTCGCAAAAATAAAAAGCAACCCTGAAACCAGATTTTTTGGCGTGGTTTACCTCGGCTATTCTTTTATCTAAAGGCGTGTCCCAAGGTAACAAGTTCATTTGTTTTCACGCATAAATGCAAGAGTTTCTTTAAAACTTTCATCCCAGTTTAAAGGCAGTTTAGAGTTTTCATAGTTTAGTTTTCGCTTGGATTCGTCTTCAGCAAGCCTAAGGCCTTGTTCTAAGCCTTTAAGTAAGCTTGGTTCATTTAAGGGGCACAAAATCATATTATCTGAGTATTTTGTTTTTGCAAAACCCGGAAAATCGTTTGTAACGCTTACAGCGCCCGAAGCCAAAACGTCTAAAGCGGGATAGCCCGAATGGGGCGTATAAATAAAAGCCAGCCCTAAGTCTACGGTGCTTAAAAACTGCGCGTATTCGCTCCATGGCATAATGCCTTTAATTTTGGGGGAGTAGCCGTTTGAAAATTCCAGCGGCTTTATACCATCGGACCCCGCAAAGTATATATCCCAAAACTGAGTATCCAGCACGCCTGAAGAAATTGCTTTTTCCAAAATGCTAAGTCCCGTATAATAAAGATTGCGCGAGTTTCCCTGTGCCCTCGCGTAGAAAAATAAATTATATTTTGAACCGCCCTCTTTGGCGCAAGGGTAATATATTTTTTTGCTAAAAGCCGGTTCAAAAAACACGCCGTTATTTGTTACCGTTGGATTATTTTTTTTGAAATAATTATAAAGGTTTGAAGAGTTTACTATAAACTTTATATTTTCGTTTTCTAAAATGCTTGCGCATGCCAAATGCACGTCGCCAAATTCGTAAAAAAAAGTTTCAACTTCCTGTATTAAATAAAAAAAGTTTTTTATGCCGGAATTAAGAAGCGACCTTGCAGACCACCACGATGTTGCCATAAAAACATCATCTTCGCAAATCTCCAGCCTAAAAACAGAGTGCGCGTCAAAGTCGGAAAAGAAGTCAACTTTTTCCGACACTTGCCTGCCCATAAGTTTCATAAAATCATAATAATTTTTCGCTTGCGGTAAAGAATCTCTTGTTATTATTCTTAAAGCGCAACCATTTTCCAACGCATAAGCGCTTGCAAGCAGGCACGCAGTACCCACCCCGCCGAAAAATGAATTTTTACCCAAACAATCTAGAACAAGGTTTATTCTTTTTGGAGAGGCTTTTGTAAAAAGTAAGTTCAGTTTTCTTGTAGAGGGGTACTTGCTCAATATAAAATTATCTGTTATTTGCGCCGCGCTCGGAAGATATTTTTTGTGGAAAAAAAGCACGCTTTTGTTCTTACGTTTATTTTTTTCAAAATGCAAAACAGGGTTTTCTTTTTTACCTTTTAGGACTTCTCTTAGATATTTTTCACGGTCAAAATGCCTTGACGTTGAAAGGTTATCTTTCCAGCCGTGCTCAAGATAATGAGATACCGGATCAAGACCGGCTTTTGCCACTTCCGGATAAAGCACAAGATAGTAGGCGCCGTCAAATATATCAGAATTTTTGACAATGCTGTAATCCCCGTATTTTTGCATTTTGCGGTTGTACTTTTTTTTAGATATTAACCGCAAAAATCTTGCCGTATTATAAAGATACTTTTTATAGTGCATAAGCATGAGTATA
The DNA here is from genome assembly GCA_009785775.1 of Candidatus Proendomicrobium guianensium. Lineage (GTDB taxonomy): Bacteria > Elusimicrobiota > Endomicrobiia > Endomicrobiales > Endomicrobiaceae > Proendomicrobium > Proendomicrobium guianensium. The sequence goes on along the minus strand of WQVR01000053.1, from coordinate 2,146 downwards.
TAAAATAATTTATAGTTGCTACAAGGTTTGGGTTATGCTTTTATCTGGCACTATCCCCCTATCTGATTTTAAACCTTTCTCCAAGGCTTGAAGCAAAGTGAGAACCTGTTATGTGAACTGATTTAAATTTGTCAGTTATCCAATCTGTATCAAAAAACTCTTCTTTAACTTCAACATTTACAACATTTGCCGACACTAAAATTGCGCCTGAAAAATCGCGTGATTCCTGCAAAGCACACTCTATATAGGCTGCACAGTTTTTTATTTTGGGTGCTGTAATATTACTTGCGCTAAAAACTTCCACGTTGAATTCTTTTATTTTATTTATGTCTCTGCCTGATACCGCACCGCATTTTTGTATAAGTTCAACTTGCGAAATATCTGGTATATTTATAACAAATTCTTTTTGCCGGTAAATTAACTCTGTCACAAAATGCCCCGCATCTAATACCAGTGCCACCATAGGCGGTTCATCGTTTAAAGGCATATGCCATGCTACAGGAGTAAGAGTGTCCCGTCTGCCAAAGCTTGCACTCACTATAATCACACCGCATGAGCACAGCAAACTTGTCACGCTTGTATTATCAAGTTTTTTATACATTCTTTTACCTCCAAAAAATTTCAGGGCTCTGTTTTTTAAGCAATACCCTGAAATTATACTAATTTAAAAAGAAGCTTTGTTAGCGCATATGTAGATATTATAATTGATTTAAAGCGGATATTTTTGTTATAATGGTCAGGCATGATATTGAGAATGTCTGACGGGTAAAGACTTCCCGTCGGACACTTTTCAAAAAATGTAAAAATACTATAATGTGAAAAGTGTCTCCGTAGCTCAATTGGATAGAGCAACTGCCTTCTAAGCAGTAGGTTGCGTGTTCGACTCACGCCGGGGACGTTCCTCTTTATCGAGGGCTTCTTTTGAGGCAAAAACCGTTGAAAAATAAGGCGATTTTATTTGTTCGACAAATTTTTCCCTAAAAAAGAAGCCTGAAGGTGTTGTCAAACACGTTATTCTCTGCTTTAAATCCAAATCCCCATTAATCCAAAGCCGTGAAATGTTTATCAAAAAGAATTTTGCAAATTCCCAGCACTCTTCAAACTTAGGCAGGGTGGGGTTTTCTATTTGCATAAGCCCTTTATTCTCGTGAATTTGGGCATTTATCTTGCCTAGGGCAAGCTTGCCGTCTTCATCGCTGATAATGCCTTTAGATATTAAAGATATAATTTTTAACTTCTCGTCTTCTAGGGAAACCATTGTTTTCTTTATCCTGTCATTGTTGCTTGCAAGGTTTCTAGTTTTGTCTTTGAATATTTTAAGCACGGCTTTTTCAAAGTGCATCATAACTTTGGGGTCTGCCTCTATGGATTGCAAAAATTCAATATACTTGGGCTCTAAAATATGTTTGTGATACCGTGGGCAGCCCTTGTTTCTGCAATGATAATATGAATAGCGACTGCCAACACTGTTTACGGAAGTGCTTCCTGTCATTTCTCCACCGCATTTTATGCAATTAAAGTGACCTCTTAATGGAAAGTCAGGGTTGCTTTTCAGACGTGGCATTATTGATGTTTTTTTACCGTCTAAAATGTTTTGAACAGACCAAAACAGTTCTTCTGAAATTATAGGCTCGTGTATGCCCTTAATAAGCTGTCCATTGTTTGTGTTGTATTTGTCAGGCAATAAACCGCAGTATAGCGGGCTTCTAAGCATTCTGCTTAGGTTTTGTTCAGTTGTGTTAAATCCCTTGCTTCGCATAATTTTTAAAATGGCTTTTTGGGTGTCGATGCCTTTTTGGGCAAGTTCAAAAATTTCTTTTACAATAGTGGCTTCTTCATTCGGGGTTAGCTGTTTTTTGCCGTATTCGTTTTTCTGAAAAGAATAGCCTTTTAGTTTTCGAATCCATCTGCCCTTTCTAATACATTCTTCGTTTGCCGCTTGGGTACGTGCTCTGTTTATATCTCTTTCATACTGAGCTGTCGAGCCTACAACGTTTCTTATTAGTTTGCCCTCAGGCGAGGTTGTGTTACTTTCGGTAGCAGATAATATTTGTATATTCAGTTTTCCAAACATAGTAGCTAAATACAGCAAGTCTTCCAACTCTCTTGAAAGTCTGTCTCTGCGCCAAACAATTACAGCAAATAC
>WQVR01000052.1 GCA_009785775.1 Candidatus Proendomicrobium guianensium | reverse complement strand
AATGCTGCCGCGATAAAAAGTGCTAAATACAGTTTTTTAATCATTTGTTTACCCTGTTATTTTTTTTCTTACCTTACTTTATATTTATTACCTTAATGCTCTTGCGCAGTTTACACAAAACCTTAATCTTCTGCCCGCAGGCGCCACGTTTACATAGCCGCAGTTTTGACAAACTATTACTTGACGTTCGGCAGGTTCAGGCGCGGGAGTCGGTGTAGGTCTTGGCCTTGGCGGTGTAGGTGTCGGAGGCCTTGTTGCCGGCGCAGGCGGCGTTACCGGTGGTGTTACAACGGGAGGAACATCTACCCCCGTCTCTTCTGCCGCTTCAGGCTCTAGAGTTATCCTTGAAACATTGTCCCTGCCCGGACGTACATATATTTGGAACGGCTGGTCGCTAAAGCCCCTTGCTACTATGTTACCTGATAGCCCGCCGGCATTAACGTCTGTTCTAGACCATACACCCAAGTTATCGGTTCTGCCTTCAAGCACATTGTTTATCCATACAAAAGCGCCTTCAACTGGTGCACCGTCTTGATTTGTAATTACAAACTCCACATTGCCGGGGGCTGTGTCAAGTTCGCCCAATATATTTGTAATATTGGCAACATTTACATTCCTCATTACACGCGGCCTGAAGTTACCATCAGTTGTAGAAAATGTAATGTCATAAATACCGCTTGGCACCGGAATTCTTAAAGGCTGACCTGTAGTAATTTGTTGGGTAACTGAAAAATCCTGACCCGTAATATTAAGCTGGGCAACAAAAGCTTCTGAGGGGTTTTGCCTGCTTCTTACACGGAAAGTTAAAAGTCTGTTCATGTGAATAAAAAGACTGTTGGGTTCATCTGCGGCTATAGTAACCTGCCTTAAAACTTCACCGTAGCGGCCGTCGGGGTCTAACAACCTTACGCTGTAAGTGCCCGCCCTGAAAGTTGTATTAAGCGGCGTGTATCCCCGTGGCTGGCCTTCACCATGAACATGCACTATCATATTAGGCGGAGAAGAAGTAATAGCAAAGTCTCTAAATAAATGCCCCGTTACGGAAAATACATTTTCACCGTCTATGTTTCTAAGCCTGTGATCCCAGAAGCTTCTGTCAACGCCCAAAAATATTTCTTCCATTGAGGGGCGTGAAAAATCTATGTTAGCTTGACCTACCCTTATTTCTTTAGCGGCCGAGCCTAAGTTTTCAAACCCGTCCAGAGTAAGCATTATGGTATGAAACCCTGCCATAAGTTGCACGGTTAAAGGCGTAACGCCAAACTGATTGCCGTTTATGAAAACGTTTGCGCCGGAAGGCACGGAGTTTACTTCAAGCAAAAAGTCGAACATTATTTCTATTCTTTCGTTTCTCAGCCTTCTTTCACGGGCGGTATGTCCCTCAATTCTTACAACGCGCTGAACAGGCCTGAAGCCCTCTTTAAGCGCGGTTACTATATAGGTGCCGGGTTGAAGAGCGCGCACAGGTATAGGCATATGGGAGTTAGCATTTGCAAGAATAACATCTCCCCCCGTTGTTTGCATACTTACAATGGCACCCGCCGGTACCGTTGTTATAACTATATCGGGCGGGTTCATATAAGAATAAATTCTTGCGCCAATAGGCGTTAATTGCGTAAAAACGTCTATCACTGAAAATATTAAAGCGGCAAGCACCAAAGCCGCGACAACACGGATAGTTTTTTTCTTGATATCTCTGAACTTTGTTATTAGCCAGTCGCCCACTTCTTCAAAAACGGTTTTGCCTTTTTCCTGAACTTGCGGCATTTCCGGAACTTGAGGCGACGGCGGAATAAGCGATTCTATAGACGGTTGCGCTTGAGGAGGGGGCGCAACGCCGCCAGAAGCCTGCACAACAGCGCCCGCCATTTGCACTTCAGGCATACCGGGCGCGGCAACTTCGGCGTCGTAAGGACTTTCCCCGACAATAAAGTCTTTACACATTATTTTGGGTATTTTGGTATTATTTTTTATTTCCTGACGGTCTAGCGTTTTTACAAAGGAAACCACGCTTGCGGCGGCCTCAACTTCGGCTTTCATATCGCGCCCTAAAAACGAAGCAAGCTCCACGGATAATTCTTCGGTTTCATAACCTTTAATTAAACGGCGCAAGTCGCGATACATTTCGATAGCGCGTTCGTAGCGGCTATCTTTGTCTTTTTCAATAGATTTGGCTAAAACTTCCGGCATTTCATAAGGAAGGTTAAGCCCGTCTAAAGATTTTAAATCAAACTTTTGGTTTAATATTTGCGAACGTATTTTTTCATTATCGCCCGAGTATAAAGGCGTGCCCGTAAACATTTCGTAAAGCACAACGCCAATAGAAAAAATATCTGCGCGATGGTCAATATCGGCAGACCCTTTTATTTGCTCCGGCGACATATACGGATATTTGCCGGCTACAACATTTTGTTTAAGCCCTGAATTTATTTCATCTGCGGTTTTAGCTATGCCAAAGTCGCTAAGTTTTACATTGCCGTCGAAAGAAAGCAAAATATTACCAGGAGAAATATCCCGATAAACTATACCATAAGGACGTCCGGTTATAGAATCTCTTGCTATGCGGTTGGCATAATCTAAAGCTTTTAAAACGTTAATTGCTATTAAAGTGGAAATTTCCCAAGGGATTTTTATGTTTAGGTCGTTACAGCGTTTTACAAGGTTTTCAAGGTCTACACCGTTAACATAGTCCATGGCTATGTAGAACGATCCGTTTGTGCCGCTCCAGAAATGTTGTACGCGGACAATATTGTCGTGGACAATGTTTTTAGCCATTAAGGCTTCTTTATAAAACATCTCCACATATTTATTTTCGGAATATTCTTTAAGAAGTTCTTTAACTGCGATAAAGTTTCGAAGGGAAAAATCGTAAGCCTGCCAAACGGTTCCAAACCCGCCCTTACCTATTTGTTTTACGGTAACGTATTGGCCGTTGATGAAAAGGCCTAAATCCAAATTTTGGGCTTTTGTGTTAGGGGCAACGCCAACGGGATCGTTTTTATTTTCTTCCACTTAAACACCTTTTGCTTGGTTTATATACCTGTGCATTATATAAAATTTTTTTTGCAATAACAATTAACTTTTCAAATATTATTGGCTTTGTTTTTTAATGCGGCTGGCTTGTTTCAGAACCGCCGCCGTTTTCTGAAAAAACATCCGGATTAGGGTTAACGTTTTCAAGCGGGGCATTTTCAGACAAATGGGTCTGATTATTTTCACCCGCGGCCTCTAAAAAAGGAAGTTCAAGAGTTTCTTGAGTATCGCTTTCTTCTTGAGGCAAGTTTTCTATTAAGGGAAGCTCGCTTAAATGGCTAAGCCCGAAGTGCCTTAAAAATTCTTGCGTACTGCCATACAAAAGAGGGCGCCCAAGCGCCTCCTTACGCCCTGTTATTTTAACAAGTTTGCGCTCAAGCAGCGTATCTATAACACCGCCGGTATCTACGCCGCGTATAGCTTCAACTTCTGCTTTTGTTATAGGCTGTTTGTAGGCTATTATTGCAAGCGTTTCAAGAGCAGAAGGCGAAAGTTTTAAAACGGTTTTTTCTTTAAAAAGTTTTTTTATCCATGCGGAATATTCGCTTTTGGTTGAAAACACCCAACCATCTGCGATAAACTTTATTTCGTAAGGTTTATCTAAAGCTTTATATTCCGCCTCAAGTTCTCCAAGCGCGGTTTTTATGATATCTAAATCTGCAGTTTGGTCTTTAAAAACGTTTTTTATATCTGTAAGCGTTAACGGTTTTTCCGACACAAAAAGCAGGGCTTCCAGAATTTTTTTAAGTTCAGATATTTCCATTTGTTTCCCCTTGGGCGTTTAAGTCTTCGTTTGTATCGTCTTGCGTTTGGTTTGTAAGTTCTAAGTTTGGCGGCGCGGGTTCGGCAGGGGTTTGCGCAATTTCCATTTCTTCAACAAAGCCAAAGTTTTCGTTATTGTCTTTAACTTCCGGATCTGGCGCATATATTTTATAAATGCGTATATCTCCGAAAAGCTCTGTTTGACGCGCAGAAACTTGACGGCTTTTAACAAGCTCAAGTATTGCCATAAACGCCACTATTAACTGCTGGCGATTTTTTTGAATTTTCAGTATTTCGCTAAATGAAACATACTGCTTACCTTCTAAAACATCTAAAATCTCACGTATTTTTGTTTCTATGGGTATTTCTTTATACAAAATTTCTTTAACAGTTTCAGGCAACGCTTGCAAGGCTTCTTTAAATAGCCCTACAAGGTCGAAAATTGAAGCCTCAAGCACAAAGTCTTCCTTAGACGTAACATAAGCCGGACGGTAATACACTTGCGAATACTCTAATTCTTTATACGATAAAAGCTTACCTATCTCTTTGTATTTTTGGTATTCAAGCAGGCGGGCTTTCAGATTGTCTAATGGGTCTTCCTCTTGCGCGGCACCCTCGGGCGTGGGTAGTAATGTACGCGCTTTTATCTGCATTAAGGTAGACGCCATTACCAAAAACTCACCGGCAATATCTATATTAAAATTTTGCATAAGATTAATATATTCCAAATATTCTTTGGTAATTTCGGCTATTTGTATTTCGTGTATTTCTAAATCGTTTTTGCGTATCAGGTGAAGCAATAGGTCTAGCGGACCTTCAAACGATTCAAGATGTACGTCGTAAACCATAATATATATTTATCCTTAGAATTTTAATGCTTGGCGTATGCGCTTCATAGTGTCAGCGGCAACATCTTTAGCTTTTTCATTGCCGCGGGTTAACACTTTTTCTAAATAGGCGCCGTCTTTAGAAATCTCTTCGCGTTTTTTTATAAAAGGTTCCATAAACGCCACAAGCATTTCTATAAGCTGTTTTTTGCACGCTACACAACCTATACTTCCGGCTTCACATTCTTGTTCACGCGTGGCGGCGTCAGTATTAAATATTTTATGAAAAGCAAACACCGCGCAACCTTCGGGGTGTCCAGGGTCTGAAGCTTTTATGCGCGAAGGGTCTGTAAACATACTTTGAACTTTTGCCTTTACATTGTCGGGGGTATCTGCAATTAAAATACTGTTACCGTAAGACTTAGACATTTTTCTGCTGTCAGTACCGGGAACTTTCGGGGTTTGGGTAAGCAAGGCTTGCGGCTCTATTAAAATTTCACTACCCTCTTGCCCTGAGGCGTAAAAGTTATTAAAACGCCTTGTAAGTTCGCGTGAAAATTCTAAGTGCGGCAACTGGTCTTGCCCTACGGGAACAAAAGAAGCGCCATACAAAACAATATCTGAAGTTTGGAGTATAGGATAGCCCAAAAAGCCGTAATTGTGCAAATCTTTGTTTTGAATTTCGGTTATTTGCTCTTTGTACGTGGGGCAACGGTAAAGCCAGCCAAGCGGCGCAAGCATAGACAAAATTAAGAAAAGCTCGGAGTGTTCAGCCACGCGGGATTGGCAAAAAATTACACTACGTTCAGGGTCAAGCCCCGCGGTAAGCCAATCTATAAGCATTTCTTTAGAATTTTGCGCGATTTTTGAAGTATCAGCAAAATCTGTGGTAAGTGCGTGCCAGTCGGCAACCATATAAAAACAATCGTAATTATCTTGAAGTTCTACCCAGTTTTTGAGCGCGCCAAAGTAATGCCCTATATGAAGCCTACCCGTAGGGCGCATGCCTGAAAGTACGCGTTTTTTAGAGGTTTGGGTCATCTTACAAGCCCGCCGGAAAATAAGTTTATAAGCATTTGTATAAGCGGGCCTAAAACTCTAAATAAAATACCGCTCATCACAAGCACCAATACAATTATAAAGCCATAGCGTTCAAGGCGCGAGTATTGTATGGCAAGGTCAGCCGGCAAAACGGCATAAAGTATTTTAGAACCGTCTAACGGAGGTATAGGCACAAGGTTTAAAATGCCGAGTATAACGTTTACTCTTATTGCTATGGCACAAACAACGCCGACGGTTTGCAAAGTTGCAGGGTCTTGCGCCAGAGGTGTGGCCATAAAAACGTGTAAAACCACACCTGCAAGTGCGGCAAGCACAAAGTGCGAAAGCGGGCCGGAAGCTGAAACAATAGCCATATCTAAACGCGGGTTAGAAAAATTTGAGGTATTAATAGGCACAGGCTTTGCCCAACCAAATAAAATGCCTGACTGCATAATTAAAAGCAATGCGGGTAGTATTATGGTGCCAAAAAGGTCAGCGTGGACAAAAGGGTTAAAAGTTGTACGCCCTAATGCTCTTGCGGTATGGTCTCCGCGAAAACTTGCCGCGTAAGCGTGCGCCACTTCGTGCGTTATTATAGAAAACAGTAAAATTACAAAAAATAATGCATACAGCGTTAATGTGGTCACAAAAACCCCTCTTTAAACACTTTAGTAAACAAATATCCTTTTGATTCTATGTTTTTTGGGGTACATTGTCAATAAAATAAACCATAAAATCTATTGATTTTAGCGGTAAAAATTGCTTAGGGTTTTAAGCTTGAAATAACTTCTTCTAAAAGGGTTTGGTCTTTAGAAAGGCGAATAAACATTTTTGCGTAGTTTACAAGGTTTACATTGTGTTCTAATATTATTTTCAGGGCGCCCATAGGTGAGGCTTCCCCCTTGCAAAAAGGCATAACTT
>WQVR01000051.1 GCA_009785775.1 Candidatus Proendomicrobium guianensium | reverse complement strand
TTTATTAATTTACATTTTAAAGAAGATTTTTTAAGCGAAAATCTGCAAAAAATTATAAATTCCGCTTCGATGTCTGGAAAAACATTTTACGAAGATTTTGGATATAGTATGCCTGCAGGGGTAGCCGGCAAGGTAATGGTAGAATTTGTTTCAGCAAACCCCACAGGGCCCCTTCACATAGGGCATGGCAGGGGTGCCGCAATTGGCGACAGCTTGGCGCGCGTGCTTAGCTATTTAGGCGAGAATGTAACAAAAGAGTATTACTTAAATGATGTCGGCAACCAAATGCAAGTGTTGGCTGATTCTGTAAAAGCCGCGTACTTAAATGAGCCGCTGCCCGAAGACGGCTATAAAGGCGAATACATAAAAGATATAGCGCTCACACTATCGGGTAATGCGGAAAATATAGATTTTAAAGCAGAGGCAGTAAATTATATTTTAAGCGGCATAAAAAAAGATTTAGAAAAATTTAATATTACTTTTGACAATTGGTTTTCAGAAAGCAAAATAGCTTTAGATAAAAATGCCGACGGAAAAACCGAAGTTGATATTGTTTGCGAGGAACTGGAAAAAATCGGCGACGCTTATATGCTTGACGGGGCGCTGTGGTTAAAATCTACAAAATACGGCGACGATAAAGACAGAGTCTTAAGGCGTTCAGACGGGCGTTACACTTACCTGGCTTCAGACGTGGCTTACCATAAAAACAAATATGCCCGAGGGTTTAAAAAAGTTGTAAACCTTTGGGGCGCAGACCACCACGGCTACGTTGCCCGCATGAAAGCCGCGGTGCAAATGCTTGGGCAACCTTTAAGCAGTTTGGGCATTATACTTTATCAGCTTGTTTCGCTTAGCCGTAATGGAGTGCCTGTGGCAATGTCTACCCGCACGGGCGAGTTTGACGCTTTGGCTGATGTTGTGACAGAGGTTGGCGTTGACGCTTGCAGGTTTTCATTTTTGCTTCGTTCGCCGGAAAGCGCGCTCGAGTTTGATTTAGACCTTGCAAAAAAACAAACAAGCGAAAACCCCGTGTTTTATGTTCAATACGTCAATGCGCGTTGTAACTCTATTTTTAAAGATGCCGCCAAGCGAACCGATTTTAATAAAGATGTTGATTTAAACATTTTAAAAGAGTTATCGGAAAGGAATCTTATAAAGAAGTTATGCTTCTTTGGGGATACTTTAGAGCTTTGCAAAAAAACAATGTCGCCGCACCACTTGGCAATATATCTTACAGAGCTTGCCGACGCTTACCATGTTTTTTATGAAAACTGCCGCGTGCTAGTAGAAGACGCAAACACATTTTCAGCGCGTTTTAAATTGTTACAAGGCGTGTCTGCCGTGATAGAGAAAGGGCTTTCATTGTTAGGTGTCAGCGCGCCTAAAGAAATGTAATTTACTTCTACTACGCACACTGCGCCGACCCGCGCGTTACTCAAACACAAAATCCTTCGTAAATATAGTTTCTATAAAAAATAAAAAAACGCTAAAGGCTTAAACCCTTAGCGTTTTTTTTATCTGAACGAACTTATTTCTTTTTCTTTTTAACTGCTTTCTTTACAACTTTTTTTGCAGGAGCCTTTTTAACGGCTTTTTTAGCAACTTTTTTTGCAGGAGCTTTTTTTACAGCTTTTTTAGCAACCTTTTTCTTGGCTACTTTTTTTACGGCTTTTTTCTTTCTTTTGCTGCCGCCTCTAGACATTACCGCTCTTGAGACGTCGCCGTTTTTGTCGATGAAGTAAAGGTAACCGCTTTCTTTTTTCACGCCAACTTTGGCAACTTTAGTTGCTTTGCCGCCTTTCTTGCCGCCGCGAGCCATTAAGGCTCTGGAAATGTCGCCTTGCTTGTCAATAAAATAAAGATAACCGCTTTCTCTTTTCACGCCAACTTTTTGTACTTTTTCTGCCATTTTTTAATACCTCCTTAGGGTATTTGAAAATCTGCATGCTTCTATTTTAAAAGGCAATAGTTGCTCTGTTTTTTTAAGTCAACAAACTACAATATATTTTAGATAGTCTATATTGTTGTACTATGCTGATATCGTACACGATGTACATTCATTTGTCAAGTAGTTTTTTAGTGATGTGAAAAAAGTGTGAAAATTTACGCAGGCATAAAAATAAAAAAAGCCACTTGATAATTATTATCAAGCGGCTTTAGAAAACTGCAAAAATATATTAACGTTTTGAAAACTGGAAACGCTTTCTTGCTTTCGGGCGTCCCGGTTTTTTGCGCTCTACCATTCTTGAATCTCTTGTAAGCAGTCCTTCTTTTTTTAACACTTCACGTGCAGTAGCGTCTAATTCTAATATTGTACGCGCAAGGCTGTGGCTTATTGCGCCGGCTTGGCCGCTTACGCCGCCGCCTGTAACATTAACGTAAAAGTCGTAACCTTTAAAACTGCTCCACAGGGAGAACGGCTTCATAACGGTAATTTTGTGCCTTTCAAGCCCGCCGAAAAAGTCGTCTAAAGATTTGTCATTAATTACAATTTTCCCGGAGCCCTTAGAGGTTCTCACACGCGCTATCGCGTTTTTTCTGCGGCCTGTTCCTAAGTATGTTACGTTGTTCATTGCTTGCTTATCTCCTGTGTCTGATTACGTTATTATGCGTTATTTACTAATTGCGCGCCGTGAGTGTGTTTATCGTCTTTAAAAATTCTTAAGCGCCTCATTTGTCTGGCGGCAAGTTTATTGTCGGGAAGCATACCTTTAACGGCTATGCGAAATGCGCGCTCGGGGTTTTTTTCCATAAGTTTAGAATAAGGCGTAAGTTTAAGGCCGCCGGGGTAACCGGAATATGTCCAGTCCATTTTTTGCTCTAACTTTTTACCTGTAAGCACAAGGCCTTTAACGTTTGTTACCACAACAAAGTCGCCGCAGTCTACGTCGTTAGAGTAAATTTTCTTGCTTTTGCCCCTTAAAATATCGGCAACTTTAACCGCAAGCCTGCCAAGCACTTGCCTGTCAGCGTCTACAAGGTGCCATTTTCTTGTAATGTTTTCAGTTTTGGCAATGTAAGTCTTAATAGTTTTCATTTCTAAAAAACCGTCCTGTTAAAATATGTGAACGGTAATTGTATAATTTTTATACTACTAAAGTCAAGTTTTTGCTTCACCCTTTGAACTTTTGCCGTTTTATATAGTATAATACTTTTTTACCATTACGATTTTTTGAGGGGAAAATGCTAGACATTAAACTTATACGCGAAAATTTAGACGCCGTAAAAAAAGCAATGCAAAACCGCGGCCAAGATATAAACTTTGACCCGCTTTTGGGCTTAGACGTAGAGCGCCGCGCAATTATTACCGAAACTGAAAGCTTACGCCTTAAACGTAATACGGGCTCTGAAGAAATAGGCAAATTTAAAAAAGCCGGACAGGAGCCTGCGGACGAACTTTTAAAAGAAATGGACTCTATAAGGCTTACCATACAAGAAAAAGAAAAACACTTGCTTAGCGTTGAAAACCAAATAGAAGATTTTTTACTTAGGATTCCTAATATTTGCGACGAAAGCGTACCGCTTGGAAAAAGTGCCGACGAAAATGTTGTGGTTAAAACGGCAGGCAACCTGCCAAACCTTAATTTTAAGCCGCTTGCTCACTGGGAAATTGGCGAAAAGCTGGGTATACTTGATTTTGAAGCCGCCGCAAAAATATCGGGCGCGCGTTTTTCGGTTGTAAAAGGCAAAGGTTGCGCTTTAGAGCGCGCGATAATAAGTTATTTTATAGACACACACAAACAAGCAGGTTATGAAGAAGTAATGGCGCCCTATCTTGTAAGCGCTAAATCTATGACGGGCACAGGTCAGCTCCCGAAATTTTCGGAAGACGCGTTTAAATGCGCCGTAGACGACCTTTACCTTATACCCACCGCAGAGGTTTCCGTAACTAATATTTTCAGAGACGGTGTTTTAGAAGAAAGCGCACTTCCCGTAAGCTACGTTTCGTATTCGGCGTGTTTTCGCCGCGAGGCGGGTTCTTACGGCAAAGACACAAAAGGTTTAATACGCAACCATCAGTTTAATAAGGTAGAACTTGTAAAATTTGCAAATCCTCAAAATTCCAACGCAGAACTTGAAGCCCTTACGCAAAATGCCTGCGCGGTGCTTGACGGGCTTGGTCTTGCTTACAGGGTAATGGCTTTATGCACCGGCGATATAGGCTTTGGCGCCGCAAAAACTTACGATATTGAAGTGTATATGGCGTCTGAAGGCGTTTACCGTGAAATATCTTCCTGTTCTAATTTTACAGATTTTCAATCTCGCCGTATGAATATTAAATATAAATCTCAAGAAACTAAAAAGCGCGCCCTCTTACATACTTTAAACGGTTCGGGCGTGGCGGTAGGCAGAACTTTTGCGGCAATACTTGAAAACTTCCAAACTGCCGATGGCGCCGTGATAATTCCCGAAGTTTTGCGCAAGTACACGGGTTTTGATATTATCGAGTCAAATAGTTGATTTTTGCAATAATATTTTGCGAAGGGTTTTTCGGTTAGACCAGGCGCGTGTCTGTGAAGCATACTTTGGAGCGAAGCGCCGTATGTGAGTGGGCACGCAACAAAGTATAAGCGAAAAAGATAAAGCAATAATTGAAAAAAAGATTGAAATTTTATATAAAATACGAAACACAAGTATATGGAATGCTGATATGAAAAACATTGCCGCCGCTGTTTACCCCGGAACTTTTGACCCTGTAACAAACGGACATATAGATATTATAACCCGCTCTTCTAAAACCATGGGTAAAGTAATAGTTGCCGTTGTTGACGAAAACACCGTTAAAAATCATTTGTTCGATTTAAAAACAAGAGTAGAACTGCTTAAAGAATCCGTAAAACATTTAAAAAACGTGGAAGTGCAGGTTTTTTCGGGGCTTTTGGTAGACTATTTAAACAAAATAAATTGCTTTACCATTATAAGGGGGCTTAGGGCATTAAGCGATTTTGAATATGAATTTCAAATGGCTTTAATGAACCGCAAGCTAAATAAAAAAGTTGAAACTGTGTTTTTAATATCAGACCAAGCCTATACGTTCCTTTCTTCAAGCATGGTAAAAGAAATAGCAGGCCTTGGCGGGCCTATAAAAACGCTTGTGCCGCCTTGCGTTTACAAAAAACTTAAAAATTTAAAGGAGCGCTTAAAATAATATGACATCTCAAGAAGCCCAGCGTGAAATGACACTTCTGGAAATGGTTAAAGTAATGGCGGGCAAGCACGCTTCCGACTTGCACCTTACCGTTGGCGCATCGCCTATGCTTAGACTTGACACAAAAATGATTCCGTTTGAAGGTCAGGAAATTTTAACGCCTGAAAAAACAAAAGATTTAGCATATCAGGTTTTAAACCCCACCCAGATAGCCCGTTTTGAAGAAACGAACGAACTTGACATGTCTTTCGGGCTTCGCGATGTAGGGCGCATAAGAATGAATGTTTACCGCCAGCGCGGCTCCGTTGCCGCAGCGCTCAGGCTTATCCCTTCAAAAGTGTGGACTTTTGAAGAGTTAAACCTTCCTAAGGTGGTTTATGAAATAGTAGACAAACCGCAAGGGCTTGTGCTTGTTACCGGCGCTACGGGTTCGGGAAAGTCTACTACGCTTGCCAGCATGATAAACTACATAAACGAAAAACATAACGGGCATATAATAACCATTGAAGATCCTATAGAATATGTGCACAACCACAAAAAGTGCATTGTAAACCAGCGTGAAATAGGTTCAGACTCTGAAAACTTTGCACGGGCTTTAAAACACGTTTTAAGGCAAGACCCCGACGTTATACTTATCGGCGAGATGAGAGATTTAGAAACCATTTCCTCTGCCATAACTCTTGCCGAAACAGGGCATTTGGTTTTTGCTACGCTTCATACTATGGACGCGGCTTCCAGCGTAAACAGAATTTTAGACGTTTTTCCGTCACATCAACAAGCGCAGATACGCTCACAATTATCTATGACGCTGCAAGCGGTGTTTTCGCAACAGCTTTTGCCGCATATTTCAGGAAAAGGTATGGTGCTTGTAAGTGAAGTGATGATTGCCAACGGCGCCATACGCGCCATTGTGCGTGAAGCCAAAACGGAACAACTCTACATTACCATGCAAACCTCAAGCACTCAGGGCATGCAAACAATGAACCAATCTATAGCTGAAAACATTGCCAAGGGCAAAATAAGCCGTGGAACCGGCATTGAATACAGCTGGAACAGGGAAGAGCTTCACCGTCTTCTAACCGCCCGCGGCGTTAAATAAAAATTTATTGGGGCTTATAAATGAAAAAAATTAGTATCGGCGAAATTATTGTAGCGGTAATAATAATTGTTTTGGTGGTTTTTGTTGCTGTGCCGCGCGGACGCGTGCTTGTGCTTAAAGCGCAAGAAGGCGTAACCAAAGGAAATCTCGGCGCGCTTCGCAATGCGATATCGCTTTACTATGCTACCAATGAGGGAAGGTTTCCCGGCGCTAATATTGCCGAAGCTCTTGTCGCCGGCGGCTTTATAGAACAAATACCTTATGTTTATACTCCGCCGCATCATCCAAGAAACAACATAATTATTACAGGTCTTTCTGATACCGACGAAAGTTTAGG
>WQVR01000050.1 GCA_009785775.1 Candidatus Proendomicrobium guianensium | reverse complement strand
CAACGGCTTCAGGGCTTGAACAATACCTTCAGTTACTGGCTGTAATTTCTGTAGCGCTAGGGCTTTTTAATTTGCTTCCCATACCGCTTGTAGACGGCGGTATGATAGTTTTATTTACCGTTGAAGGTATAACAGGTAAAAGAATAAAAACAAAAGTTATAGAAGTTTATAACTACATAGGGCTTGCTTTTATACTTACGATTTTTGTTTTTGCTACATATAACGATTTATTAAGGCTGGGGCTTGGCAGGTTTTTTGGCAGGTAGCGGGTTATGAAATATTGCACCAGACAAAACACTAAAAAAGTAAATGTCGGCGGGGTTATAGTGGGCGGCGGCGCGCCCGTTGTTGTGCAGTCTATGACAAACACCCCGACAAAAGACGTAAAAAAAACTGTTGCCCAAATTAAGGCTTTGCAAAATACTGGCTGCGAAATTGTGCGTGTTTCGGTGCCTTGTTTAGAATCAGCCAAGGCAATTAAACAAATAAAAAAAAATATTAAAATACCCCTTGTAGCTGATATTCATTTTGACGCTAGCCTTGCTATAGAAGCAATAAAACACGGCGCAGATGCTTTGCGCATTAACCCGGGAAATATCGGCGCTCCCGAGCGCGTTGAAGCAGTGGTAAAAGAAGCAAAAAAAGCAGGCATTCCCATTCGGGTAGGTGTAAATGCGGGTTCCTTAAAAGAAGCACATGGCGCAAATGCTAAAAATAAAGCAAAAATATTAGTTAATGCAGCGCTTGAAAATATAAAAATACTTGAGAAACACAAGTTCTATAATATTGTTGTTTCGCTTAAAGCTTCAGACATTGCAACCACAGTGGAAGCCTATAAACTTTTTGCTACCAAGCGCAACTATCCGTTGCACTTAGGTATTACCGAAGCAGGCACTTTGGCAAGCGGTACGGTAAAGTCTTGCGCAGGGCTTGCCATTTTACTATACGGAGGGCTTGGCGATACTATAAGAGTTTCACTTACCGCCGACCCCGTTGAAGAAGTTAAAGTAGCATACAGTTTGCTTAATGCTTTGGACTTGCGCCGTCAGGGCGTTGAAATTATTTCCTGTCCGACATGCGCGCGCTGTCAGGTAAACCTGATAGATATTGTAAATAAATTTGAAGGCGCCTTGCGCCCGATAAAAGTAAAGAAACCGCTTAAAGTAGCCTTGATGGGCTGTGTGGTAAACGGCCCCGGGGAAGCGGCAGAGGCAGATTTTGGCATAGCAGGCTCTGCGGACTTTGGCGTGTTATTTGAGAAAGGTAAAGTTGTAGGTAAAGTAAGCCCCGACAAATGGGTAAAAACATTAATCAATATAGTAAAGAAGAGAGGTTAAACTATGGCAGAAATTTATTTAACCAGAGAAGGCAGGCAAAAACTTATAGACGAGTATCAAAAACTTCAAAAGCGCAAGCCTGAAATTACAGAAGAAATTGCCCGCGCCCGCGAGCACGGGGATTTGCGCGAAAACGCCGAATATCACGCCGCAAAAGAAGCCTTAACGCACGTTATGAGGCGCCTAGCCGAAATTGACTCTAAACTTTCACGCGCAAAAATTATAGAAGATACAGATATAGACACCGGTAAAGTATTTATAGGCGTAACCGTAACAATAAAAGACGAAGACGGCGACGACTACACATATACCATAGTAGACGTTGAAGAAGCCAACCCCGCCGAAATGAAAATTTCGGTAGGCTCGCCTCTGGCGGCTGGACTCTTGGGGCATAAAGAGGGCGACAAAGTAACAGTTGAATTGCCCGCGGGAAAAGCAAAGTTTAAAATAACAAAAATAACGCGCTAATATATAACAGCGGGAACTTAGTTCCTTTAAATAATCATACTTTGCAAGCAACTTGCTGTAGTATGATTATTTTTTAACGCAGGGAGAATACAATGTACTACTCAAAAATGTTAATACCTACTCTTAGAGAAGCGCCTTCCGATGCAGATAATATATCCGCAAAACTTATGATACGCGCGGGGCTTGTGCGCAAGCTTTCAAGCGGGCTTTTTGAATATTTACCTTTGGGTCTGCGTGCGCTTCGCAAAGTTGAAAATATTATTCGCGAGGAAATGAACGCGGCCTTAGGGCAAGAGGTAGTGCTACCGCTTCTTATGCCTAAAGATTTGTGGCTTGAAACAGGGCGTTGGAACGTTTACGGCAAAGAGTTATTTCGCCTTAAAGACCGCAAAGCCGCCGAGTTTTGCCTTGCGCCCACAGCAGAAGAAGCCATTACCGATTTAGTGCGAAAAGACGTAAACTCTTATAAACAACTTCCCGTAATGCTTTACCAGTTTGGCGTGAAATTTCGCGATGAAATACGCCCGCGTTTTGGCGTTATGCGCGCGCGTGAATTTTTAATGAAAGACGCTTACTCTTTTCACGCAGACGAAGCAGACTTAGAAAATTATTATAAAAAAATGTATCAGGCTTATGTAAATATTTGCCAAAAATGCGGCTTTGAGTTTCGCGCTGTTGAAGCGGCTTCTGGGGCAATAGGGGGAAGTTTCAGTCATGAATTTATGGTGCTTGCCGCAACAGGCGAGGAAGAAATAGCGCACTGCACCTGCGGTTACGGCGCAAACACAGAAAAAGCCGAAAGCTTGCCTTTAGAAAACCCCAAAGAAGAACTTTTAAATATGGAAGAAATTCATACGCCAAATATTACCTCGGTTGCAGATGTCGCAAAATTTTTAAATGCCACACCTGAAAAGTTTATAAAAACTTTAATTTATGTTTCAGACGGCGCGCCTGCAATTGTACTTATCAGGGGTGACAGAGAAGTAAACGAAGTTAAACTGCAAACATTACTGGGCAGTATAGAGCTTTCGCTTGCAAATGACGAAGTGATAGAGGCTGTTACCGGTGCGCCTTGCGGTTTTGCCTCACCATTAAATTTAAAACAAAAAATAAAAATAATTGCGGACTTATCTGTAGAAAACTTGGCTAATGCCGTAACAGGCGCAAATAAAAAAGATTATCACTTGAAAAATGTGAATATTAACAAAGATTTTAAAGCAGATATTATTGCCGACATAAGAAAGGTGCAGTCAGGTGATTTTTGTCCGAAATGCCTGAAAGCGCAGCTTTCTTTCGCGCGTGGTATAGAAATAGGGCATACTTTTAAACTTGGCACCAAGTACTCTGAAAGTATGCAGGCAACTTATTTAGACGCTGAGGGTAAATCTAACCTTATGGTAATGGGTTGCTACGGCATAGGCGTAACAAGAATACTTGCCGCCACCATAGAACAATCCCACGACGAAAACGGTATTATCTGGCCTGCCGCTATAGCGCCGTTTGAGGTTGTTGTAGTTGCCGTAAACATGGCAGACGCTAAAACAAAAGAAACCGCCGAAACTCTTTACAATGGTTTGAAAGAAAAAGGTGTAGATGTTTTGCTTGACGACCGTGACGAACGCGCAGGCATAAAGTTTAAAGATTCAGATTTAATAGGCATACCATATCGCATAACCATAGGCGAAAAAAACTTGGCAAACGGCAATGTTGAACTTAAAGCCCGCAAAGACGACAAAAATAAATTTCAGCTTTTAACACCTGAAAATGCCCTGACAGAAACATTAAAACTTTTGGGGAAATAATACAAATGAATAATAATGCTAAAACGATTCAGATTTTTCTTCCAGACGGCTCACCAAAAGGTATAAGGGTTGCTACTATAACAAACTCAATATACGGAAAGTGGTTTTACAGTTTTTAAGGGAGCTGAATGTAGACTAAGAATCACAAAAGGGTATAGTTTTATTAACGCTAGAAATAAATTAATCTCAAGTGGTATTTTAAAAAAGCAGAGCAATAAATTGATTTTCAATGAAAATTATTTGTTTGCATCTCCTAGCGCTGCATCAACTTGCGTTCTTGGAAGACAATCTAATGGGTGGACTGATTGGAAAACTAAAAAAGGCAAAACACTGGATGAAATAAAAAGGAAAAGAGGGTAGGTAGTTTTATAAAATGAAAAGTTATTACTTGATTATATTTGCCGGCGCTAACGGCGTAGGCAAAACTACGGTTTCAAAAGAATTTTTAAAAAATAAAAAAGATTATTATTTTTTAAATGCTGATGAAATAGCAAAAGAAATAAGTCCAGATGATATTACTGCCGTACGCTTAAGTGCAGGCAAAACGGCTATAAACAAATTAGACGGTTTAATAGAAAATAAAAAGAACATAGCTTTTGAGTCAACTTTATCGAGTAGAAGCTATGTTGTCAAAAAAATTGAAAAAGCCAAAAAGAAAGAGTATAAAATAATTATAGTTTATACTTTTATAGACAACCCTGCTTTATGTATAGAAAGAATAAAAGACAGAGTTAAAAAAGGCGGGCATTACGTACCTGATGAAGATGTTAAAAGAAGGTTTGCAAGAAGTTTGTATAATTTTTGGAATATTTATAGGGAGATGGCGGACGAATGGTTTTTATATTATAATATGGAAAAGCCTTTGCAAGTTGCTAATGGAGCAGGGATTAAAGTTAAAGTTTCAAGTAGTTCAAAAAATTTATATGATAATTTTTTAAAGGCGGTTTCAAATGACAAAGGAAACTAAAGCTCTTTCTAGTGAAATAACAAAAGTCTTTGCTAAAGCTGTAAAAAATGCCCAAAAAGAAAACAGAGAAATGGGGCTTCCCAATGTTTTTTATAGAAATGGGCGTATTGTATATGAATTGCCAGACGGTAAAGTAACAAGCAAAAGACCCAAGAGAGCATAAATGCCTAAATATGATATTGTTGTTATCGGCGCGGGTCCTGCAGGAACTTCTGCCGCTATACGCGCCGCGCAACTTGGCGTGCCAGAAGGCTTAAAAGTGTGTCTGATAGAACAAAACGCTTTAGGCGGCACTTGTTTGAACGCAGGCTGTATGCCTACAAAGTTTTTAAGCGAAGCGGTAAATAATATAAGAAAAATTTCAAAACTGTCGTCATACGGGCTAAAAGCAAATTTAGAGCCTTTTGAATTAAACGCCATTATGGCGAAGAAAAATCAAATGGTAAATGCTCTTAGAAAAGGTAATGAGTTAAAAATAAAATCTTACGGTATTGAAATAATTTCAGGTTCTGCTCGCTTTAAAAACGCAAGCACAATTGTTGTAGACGGCGCTGAAATTTCCGCAGGTAAAATAATTATCGCCGCGGGTTCTGTGCCCGCTGAAATTAGCGGTCTTGAAATTAACCACGATAATATAATAGATTCAACCGATATTTTAAACTTAGAAGTACTGCCTGAAAGCTTGTTTGTAGTCGGCGGGGGGGCAATAGGCGTTGAAATGGCTACAATATTTTCATCGCTTGGCGTGCGCGTAACAATTGCCGAATATGCAGATGCTTTGCTGCCTAATGAAGATAAAGAAATAGTTGCAGAAATACAAAAAAACTTTGCAAGGCAAGGCGTGGAAGTTATTACTGATTGTAAAAGTATTGTTGAAGTTATAAAGGGGCTTAGCCCCCAAAAAGTTTTGGTGGCGGTCGGCAGAAAGTTTAACGATAATTTAGGACTTAAAGCAATAGGCTTAGAATTTACACCCAAAGGCTTTATAAAAACAGACGAAGCGTACAAAACAAATATTGAAAACATTTATGCCGCAGGAGACTGTACAGGCAAAGGTATGCTAGCTTATACGGCAAGTAACTATGGTGTGGAAGCAGTAGAAAGTATTTTCGGGCAGGCAACAATTATTGAAAACGGCGTTACGCCGTATGCGGTATTTTCTAGCCCTCCTGCGGCAAGCGTTAAAACGGCAGATTTTGATAAAAATGAAAATGTTTTAACCGGCAAGTATCCCTTTACCGCAAGCGGTAAAGCTTTCATAGAGGGCGAACGCCAAGGCTTTATAAAAGTTGCAGTGGATAAAAACACCCATAAGCTTATAGGCTGTTGGATAATAGGCGCGCATTCGTTTGAAATTATACATACCGCCTCGCAAATAATTCATTCCGGCATAAGCGTAAAAAGTTTAAAGCCAAGCGGTTTTTTTCATCCGTCGCTTACAGAGGGTTTGCTTAATGCTATAACCCATGCTTTAGGCTGTTGCACGGAATTGCCAAATACAGCAAACACCGCAAAATGAACAAAAAAACTCCTTTGTACAATGAACATCTAAAACTTAAAGCCAAAATAACCGAATTCGGCGGTTGGGATATGCCGCTTCAATATGTTTCTGTTGCAAGTGAACATGCGTCAGTGCGTGAAAACTGCGGTATGTTTGATGTGTCGCATATGGGTACGTTTGAAATATCAGGTTCGGATAGCGGTAAATTTTTAGATAAAATTACAGTTGGTAATATTTCGGGCATGTCTGAAAAAAAGGCAAAGTACTCTGTGCTTTTAAACCTGCAAGGCGGCATAGTAGACGATGTAATAGTGTATAGGTTTGATGGCAAATATTTAATGGTTGTAAACGCAGGAAACTTAGATAAAGATTTAGCATGGTTAAACCAAAATAAACCCGAAAATGTAAGCATAGAAAACAAAAGTAGCGAAATTTGCTTAATAAGTCTGCAAGGCCCTAAATCTCAAGCCGTTTTGCAAAATATAGTTGTAAATGATTTATCCCAAATTAAATATTTTAACTGTGATGAATTGGAGTTTAATAATAAGCAAGCTATGTTGCCGACTATGTTGGCTGCACGCACAGGTTATACGGGTGAAGACGGTTTTGAAATTTTTGTACCAAAGCAGTACGCAGGCATTATGTGGGAAAGTTTGCTAGCTTTGGGAGTT
>WQVR01000049.1 GCA_009785775.1 Candidatus Proendomicrobium guianensium | reverse complement strand
GCAAGCGTCGTAAAAATTTCAAAATCCTTCGTAAAACTTACAAAATATATGCTAACGAGTCAATCACTTGAGTGAAATTTTATAACTATGCCCGTGACGGATTATATTTACTTTGTCTTCGCGGGCAAGCCACCCCAAAGCCAGATAAAGCATTGTATTGCCAATGCCCAGGCTTGCTTTTATTTTTATGGGCGCTGACTCACCGTTAGTGTTAAGATAATTCCATATTTCGCCGGCTGTTGCGCCAACACGGTCTGTAAATATATTATCCATAATATACTCCTGCAGAGGGCATACGCCCCTTGGAAAAACACACTTTAAAGTAAAAGTATTGCTTTTTAGGACAACGGCTTATATGCGTTCTATTGAAAGTATTGTGTCGCCCGAGTTTACGGTATTGCCGTTATCTATTAAAATTTTTACAACTTTAAATTTGAATTCTGCTTTTATTTCGTTCATCACTTTCATGGCTTCAATAATACAAAGCACTTGTCCGACGTTTACAATATCTCCGTCTTTTATGAAAGGAGCGCTTGTGGGCGAAGGCGAACGCCACAAAATGCCTGACACAGGCGAGTCTATGGTTTCGCCAGCGGCAGGTGCGGCACTTACAGAGTTTTCAGTTGCTGCGGCTTCATTAGCTTCAGCCGCTACTGCAACTTGTTGCGGCGCGGCGGCAACGACAACTGGGTTTTTAGAAGCGCGCTTTATAAGCACGTTTAAGTCGTCTGAAGACACTTGCAGTTCTTCAATTTTTTCTTCGCACATAACGTCATAAATAGCTTTAACTTTTGCGCCTAACTCTGTTGCTGACTGCTCTTTTTCTTTTGAAACATTGCTTTTTTCTTGTTTGCTCATAACTTTTATACCTGCCTTTTTAAAAAGTTTTTATTTTTTGTTACTTTTTTATTATTGGTCAACAGCTTTCATGCTTAGGTTTACTCTGCCTTGTTTGTCTATTTCAATGCATTTTACGGTAACTTCGTCACCCTCTTTTAAAACATCTTCAACTTTGTTTACGCGCTCTTTAGAAATTTGCGAAACATGCACCATGCCGTCTTTTCCGGGTAGCACTTCTACAAATGCGCCAAAAGGCATAAGCTTTACAACTTTACCTTTATAAACTTTGCCAACTTCAATTTCGGCGGTAATGCTTTCAACCATTTCGCGCGCTACGGCAACTTTTGCGTGGTCTGGGCCGGTGATAAACACGCGGCCGTCTTCTTCAATGTCTATTTCAACTTCGTTTACTTCTTGAATTTTTTTAATATTTTTGCCGCCGGGGCCTATAAGTTCGCCTATTTTTTTAGGCGGTATTGAAATAGTTACCATGCAAGGCGCGGTTTTGGCAAGTTCTGTGCGCGGGTTTTGCAAGCTTGAGTCCATTTTGTCTAATATTTCAAGGCGTCCTACGCGTGCTTGCTCTAAAGCTTTTGCCATAATTTCGGTGGTAAGCCCTGCTATTTTTATGTCCATTTGAAGGGCGGTAATACCTTTGCGGGTACCGGCAACTTTAAAGTCCATATCGCCTAAATGGTCTTCCATGCCCATGATGTCGGATAATACTGCGTACTTGTCGCCTTCTTTAATAAGTCCCATGGCAATTCCGGCGCATGAAGCTTTTGCCGGCACGCCTGCCGCAAATAATGCAAGACTGCCGCCGCAAATTGAAGCCATAGATGAAGAACCGTTAGATTCTAATATGTCAGACACTATTCTTATTGTATAGCCAAAATCTTCTTCACCGGGAAGTATTTCCCTTAATGCTCTTTTTGCAAGCGCCCCGTGGCCTACTTCGCGTCTGCCGGGGGTACGTTCGGGTTTTGGTTCACCCGTGGAAAATCCGGGAAAATTATAATGAAGCATAAAACGTTCTTTATATTCGCCTATAAGTTCGTCCATAATTTGTTTGTCGCCGGGGGTGCCAAGCGTTACGGTTGCAAGGGCTTGCGTTTGACCCCTTGTAAATAAAGCCGAGCCGTGGGTTTGCGGTAAAATGTCTAACTCGCAGGTAATGTGGCGGATGTCTGCCATGCCGCGCCCGTCGGTACGCACGTTTTTGTCAAGCACTAAAGCGCGTGCTTCTTTGTAGAAAATATCTTCCAGTAAAAAGTCGGCTTCTTTGGCAGAACCCGGGTATTTTTCTTCCATACGGGCTTTGATATCTTTTTTAAATGCAGACCAAAATGCGTCGCGTTCGGACTTTTCTTTTATGGTTACGCCTTCTTGGGCTTTTGCAACGCCTTCTGCATAAACGTCTGCTTTTAAAGCTTCGTTTATAACAGGTTCTGCTACTTTTATCCTTTCTTTTTGCGGTAAGTTTTTTTGGAAAACACAAATTTCTTTAATTTGCGCCGCCGCTAAGTTTAGGGCTTCCAGCATTTCGTCTTCAGATAATTCAGAAGCGCCTGCTTCAACCATTGTTACGGCGTCTTCGGTGCCGCCTACAACAAGGTCTAAAACGCTTTCTTTTTGCTGGCTTATTGTGGGGTTTACTACTAATTGTCCGTTAATTTTGCCTATGCGCACGGCAGCTACCGGCGTGTAAAACGGAATGTCTGAAAGTGTTAACGCTACAGACGTGCCTATTATTGAAATTATATCGGAAGGATGTTCGCCGTCATGTGATAAAACTATTGCGGCTATTTGCGTTTCATTGCGCCAGTATTCGCTAAAAAGGGGGCGTATGGTTCTGTCTGTAAGGCGGCTTACTAAAACTTCTGAGTCGCGCGGTTTTGCTTCGCGTTTAAAAAAACCGCCGGGTATACGGCCTGCCGCAAAAGCTCTTTCACGGTAATCTACGGTAAGGGGCATAAAGTCTATGCCGTCTTTAGGGTCTTTGCCGCAAACCGCGTTTACAAGTACGGTTGTGCCGCCAATGTTTATAAGGCAAGAGCCGTTTGCCTGTTTTGCCATACGGCCCGATTCAATGTTAATTTCTGTTCCTGCTACGTTAATACTTTTTTTTAATACGTTGTCCACTAATTGTCTCCATTTTCCCTAGCCGCCTAAACAGCAATAAAAGTTTCAAAAAAATTCTTTTAAATTTCTTTGAAACTTTTATAAAGTTGTCTGCAGGGCAATGCACTGCTCGGGCTTGGGCTATATTTCAATTTATTTCCTGTTATTTACTTTCTAAGGTCTAGCTTTTTTATAAGCGTAGAATAGCTGTCTTTGTTGTGCTTTTTTAAGTAGTCAAGCAACCTTCTTCTTTGGCTTATCATTTTTAAAAAGCCGACGCGCGAGGCGAAGTCTTTAGGGAATTTTTTAAAGTGATCGGACAGATAATTAATGCGTGATGTAAGAAGCGCCACCTGAACTTCGGGGCTGCCTGTGTCTGTCGCGTGGGTTTTAAAGCTTTCTACTACCGGTTTTTTTTCAAATGCCATCTAACTGCTCCTATTATTGTTATTACTAATGTACACTAATATATATGTATATATGCTAAAGTGACACGTCCAAAAATTCTACCAAATTATTTTTTAAAAGTAAATCTGGCACTGCCGGAGTGTTTATGTTATTGCGTTTACCATGTTTTGCGTATAGGCGGCAATATGGGGGGCGGCTTTGGTGCCGTGTGCCTCTATAAGTTTTACAATGGCGCTTCCTACTATAATGCCGTTTGCCGCTTTAGAAATGTCGCGGGCTTGTTCGGGCGTAGAAATGCCAAAACCTACCGCAACAGGCACATCGGTATATTTTTTAATTTCAGATGTTATTGCTTTTATATCTGTAGTAATTACATTACGCTCTCCCGTGACTCCCATGGAAGATACCAGATAAATATAACCCCGCGCGGCTTTTGCCATTTTTTCAAGGCGCTCATTGGAAGACGTGGGCGAAGCCAGCGTAATTATGTCTATATTGTGTTTGTCCGTGAAGTTTTTAATTTCAGAATGTTCTTCAAAAGGTAAATCCGGCGTAATTATGCCCGCAACGCCAACTTCCGTACAGCGTTTAAAAAAGTTGTCATAACCGTAATTTAATACAGGGTTAAGATAGGTTAAAAACGCCAGGGGCACTTTTATTTCGTGCTTTATGCTTTCAAGCATTTTGAAAATATCTTCAGGCGTAATATTGTTTGTCATGGCGCGCTCATTTGCCCTTTGTATTACGGGACCTTCGGCAACGGGGTCTGAAAAGGGTATGCCTAATTCTATAAGCCCCGCACCCGCTTCTTGAAGCGCAAGTATAAAATTTTTGGTACTGTTTAAGTCTGGGTCGCCAACTGTTATATAAGGTATAAACAACTTTTTGTTTTTAAACGCCGCTTGTATTTTACTCATAAATATTTTCCCCTTTATATTTGGCGACAGAGGCAACGTCTTTATCGCCCCTGCCTGAAAGGCAAACAATAATAATATCATTCTTTGGCATTTCGGGCGCAATTTTTATGGCATGGGCAATGGCGTGGGCAGATTCTATTGCGGGTATTATGCCTTCTTTAGCCGCCAGATAATCAAAAGCGGCAATTGCTTCATTATCTGTTACGGGTACATACTGGGCTCTTGCCGTATCAAAAAGATTTGCGTGTTCGGGGCCTATGCCCGGGTAATCAAGCCCTGCCGAAATAGAGTGGGCAGGGGCAATTTGCCCGTTTTCGTCTTGGCAAAAATAAGATTTCATACCGTGAAAAATGCCAAGCCTGCCTTTTGTAATTGTAGCGGCGTGCATATTTGTGTCTACTCCTTTACCTGCCGCTTCGCAACCTATTAATGTTACGTTTTTATCATTTATAAAATTATAAAACGCGCCAATGGCGTTAGAGCCGCCCCCCACGCAAGCAATAACGCAGGCAGGGAGTTTTCCTTCGCGCTCAAGAACTTGTTGTCTGGCTTCTAAGCTTATTACGCTTTGAAAATCCCTAACGATTTCAGGAAAAGGGTATGGACCCATTACAGAACCTAAAACATAATGAGTGTCTTTTATACGTTTTGTCCATTCGCGCATGGTTTCGCTTACGGCGTCTTTAAGCGTTTTGGTGCCGGAAGTAACGGGGTTAATCGTTGCGCCCAACAACTTCATTCTATACACGTTTAAAGACTGCCTAAGGCAGTCTTCTTCGCCCATAAACACTTCACATTCAAGCCCTAAAAGTGCTGCCGCAGTTGCTGTTGCCACGCCGTGCTGACCCGCGCCTGTTTCTGCTATCAGGCGGGTTTTGCCCATTTTTTTTGCGAGTAAAGCTTGCCCTAAAACATTGTTAATTTTGTGGGAGCCTGTGTGGTTTAAATCTTCCCGCTTTAGATACACTTTTGCCCCGCCCAAATGTTCTGTCATATTTTTAGCGAAGTAAAGGTTAGACGGGCGGCCTGCATAATTGTTTAATAGTTCAGAAAGTTCACCGTTAAACGTTTTGTCTTTTTTGTAGTAAGCGTAAGCTTGTTCAAGTTCATCCAGAGCATACATTAAAGTTTCTGAAACGTACTGCCCGCCGTGTTGCCCGAACCGCCCCGTAACGGGGTTTTCAATGTTTTTAGACATGCGTGCCTCGTATAATTTCTATTATTTGTTTTATTTTTTCGGCATCTTTAATGCCATTAGTTTCAACGCCGCTGCTTATGTCTAAGCAGTAGGGGCTTAGAGTTTTAATTGCCTCAAGCGCATTAGCGGCATTTATACCCCCCGCCAAAAAGGCGCCTTGTGCCGTTTTTATATTGCCCCAATTAAATGTTTTGCCGCTACCCGCTTGTGCGCCGTCAAAAAGTAAATAATCTGCGGTGGTTTTAAAGTTTACGGGAGCTTCCCCAACCTGCACGGCTTTTATTATGGGCGCTGTGATTTTTTTGCGAAGTTCTGCAATATAATTCTCAGCTTCATCACCGTGAAGTTGTACCATATCTATAATATTTTCTTTGTAAATGGCTTGTATATTTTCTATTTTTTCATTAACAAAAACACCTACGGCTTTAATAGCGGGGTTTAAACTTTGTTTTAATTTTTTTGCGGTTTCCGCGCTAACCTGACGTTTTGACGGCACAAAAACAAAGCCTATATAGTCTGGCATGTGTTCGTTTACGGCATTTATAACAGGTAGCGAGGCTACCCCGCAGATTTTTATTTTGGTCATAAGTATTTTTTTAGTTCTTTTAAAGCGTTTATTTTGCATTGCGCGCGCATTAATGCTTCACCTACAAGCACGCCGTTAATGTTGCTGTGCGCAAGCACTTTAATATCTTCTGCCGTTTCGATGCCGCTTTCGGCAACAAATAAAACATCGTCGGGCACATATTTTTTAAGCCGTACGCTTGTGTTAATATCTACTTTAAAAGTTTTTAAATCGCGGTTGTTAACACCCAAAATTTTTGTGCCGGCTTTTAAGGCGGTTTCAACTTCGTATTCGTCATGCGTTTCAACTAGAGTCGCTAGCCCCAGTTCTGCGGCTAAGCTTAAAAAATCTTTAATACGGGCATAATCTAAAATTGAAACTATTAAAAGTACGGCGTCTGCCCCGAGCACGCAGGCTTGATATATTTGGTATTCATCTATAGTGAAATCTTTACGCAAAACAGGAATATTTACAAGGCTTTTAATTTCTTTCAAAAAGTTGTCCGAACCCATAAAAAAATACGGTTCTGTTAATACAGAAAGAGCGTTAGCCCCCGCCGCCGCGTAATCCGAAGCTATTTTTTTATAATCAAAAACGGGGTCTATGACGCCTTTAGAGGGAGAGGCTTTTTTTACCTCGCAAATAAATGCCATGGGTTTGGCGCGCAAGGCATTCTCAAAGCAGTATGGGTTTGCGGCGGTATAACATTTATTATTTAAGGGAAACTCTTTTTTATTACGGGTTACCCGTTCTTTTGTGCGCT
>WQVR01000048.1 GCA_009785775.1 Candidatus Proendomicrobium guianensium | reverse complement strand
GTAAACCCCATAAAATCCCACTCGCCTATGATATAAGCAACGGGGATACGCTTAACCCTTTTTAAAATATATCTGTTAAACTTTCTTTTTTGTGCGGGGGTTAAGCTGCTTATGCTTAAAAGCTGTGAGCGCGGCACGCCGCAGGCTACACTAAGCAAAAACATCACGTCTGCATTCGGGTTTTCAAGCCCTGAACTTTCAAGATATTTTTGGGCTTTGCTTATTAAAGGGGCAAGCATTATTTCAGCTTTTCTTCTATCTCGTGGTTTATAAGCGCGGTTACAAGTTCGGCTAAGTCTCCGTCCATAACTTCGTTTATATTGTAAACGCTAAAACCTATGCGGTGGTCGGTAATACGGTTTTGGGGGAAATTGTATGTGCGTATTTTTTCACTTCTGTCGCCTGAACCTACTTGTTGCTTACGGTCTGACGATAATTGTTTTTCAGCCTCGACAACTTTTTGTTCGTAAAGTTTTGCACGTAGCACCTTCATGGCTTTGGCGCGGTTTTTAAGCTGGCTGCGCTCATCCTGACATGCTACAACTACGCCGGAGGGCATATGGGTAATACGCACGGCAGAATCTGTTTTATTTACATGCTGCCCGCCTGCGCCGGAAGCGCGGTAAGTGTCTATGCGAAGGTCAGCGGGGTTAATTTCAACGTCAAACTCTTCGGCTTCGGGAAGTACTGCAACGGTAACTGCCGAAGTATGCACGCGTCCTGAAGCTTCTGTTTCGGGAACGCGCTGAACCCTGTGGGCGCCGCGTTCAAACTTAAAATACTTCCAAACCTTATCTCCTTCCATGCTAAAAACTATTTCTTTATAACCGCCTATGCCTATGGGGTTAGAATCCATAACTTCATACTTCCAGCCGTTGCGCTCTGCAAAGCGGGAGTACATGCGGTATAAATCGCCTACAAACAGCGCGGCTTCATCTCCGCCGGTTCCGGCGCGTATTTCCATAATTAAATTTTTGCCGTCATTAGGGTCGGGGGGAATAAGCATTACTTTAATGTCGGCTTCCATTTTGGGAAGCCGTGTGGAAAGTTCATCGTATTCTGCTTGTGCTAAAGCTTTCATTTCTGGGTCAGAGGAATTTTTAAGCTCTTTAGAACTTTCAATATCGGAAAGCAACCTTGAATATTCTTTATAAGTTTGCGCTATAGGCGCAAGGTATGCGTGCTCTTTTGAAAGTTTTTTATACTCTTCCTGATTGGATATTATGCCGGCGTCGGATAAAAGTTTTTCAACTTCCCCAAAACGCTCATACATTGTTTTTAATTTTTGTTCGTACATAATAACTCCAAATAAAAACAACAGAACGTTTTAGTGTTCTGTTGTTTTTAAATGTATTTAGAGGCTACTTATCTTTTTTTTCGGCTTTTTTGTCTGCTTTTTTAGGCGCTGCCGCTTTAGGCGTGGAAGAAAGCACTTTTACGCCGCTGGCTTTGCGCTTAGGCGCAACTTTCTTTACCTTTTTTTCGGCTTTAACGGTTTTACCTTCGGTTTTGGCAAAACGTTTTTGGAATTTTTCTACACGGCCGGCGGTATCTATAAGCTTTTGCTTACCGGTAAAGAAGGGGTGGCAGTTAGAGCATATTTCAAGCTTAATTACGGGTTTGGTAGAGCGCGTTTTAAACGTATACCCGCAAGCGCAGCTTACTGTGGCGTCTTGGTATTTTGGGTGTATGCCTTCTTTCATTTTGGAAAACTCCTTATTATAGTGTGTGAATTAACAGATTCCCATTATGCCAAATTATGGTGATTAAAGTCAAATTTTTTATAGCCGCATTTTTGGGCTTGACAATTTATTTTAAAAAAAATACAATCTGTGGAAATGTTTTAAAAACTTACCTAACGGAGTAACAGGCAAAATGAAAAAAACAATAATAGCATTATTTATGTTAGCCTCTTTTGTAGCCCCTGCTTTTAGCATGGAGCCGGCTGTTTCAAGAAGCCAATTTACAACCGCAGTAGCAAACAGAGAACCTAGTGATAATTTGTCACATATAAACCGCTCGGAGTTTGGCGACCGCCTTTTTTACTTTAGCGAACTTTCTAACATGCAGGGTACGTCTGTAAGACATGTGTGGCATGTAAACGATAATCAGGTTTTTGAACGCAGAATTAACCCTACTTCACCAAGATTCCGTTATAATACAAGCATTTCCAACGCGCATTTTAACGCAGGCGACACTGTGCGGGTAGATGTTATGGGAGATGACGACAGAATTTTTACCTCTGACAGTTTGGAGATTCGGTAATTTTAAGCGCCCTTCGGGGCGCTTTTTTTTTGAGAAATTTTGCTTTGCCTTTGAAATTTTTACTTTCTTTGCTTTTCGCTCGTGTGCGTTTGCACACGTCGCTTTCGCAGGCGTCGCAAAAATTCCAAATGCTTCGCAAAAACTGAAATATTAAGCTTAAAAATTGCAAATATGCAAATTATACAAGGGGGAGTAATGAAGAAAACCTGCTCTAAGGGTTCAAAATCTCAAAAAGGGTGCAGTAGCAAAAAAGCGCGGTTAGAGCTTTCAAACGGAGTAAAACTTGAAGGCAGGCTTATTGGCGCAGATGTTGCATCCAGCGGCGAAATGGTGTTTAGCACGGGTATGCTTGGTTATGCGGAGTCTATAGCAGATCCGTCTTACTTAGGGCAAATTTTGGTGTTCAGCTTTCCTTTAATAGGAAACCACGGCGTGCCGGTTTTTGACGAAGAAAGTTTTTTTAACACCTACGGACCTGAAAGCCAAATGCTGTGCCCCCAAGGTCTTATAATGTCGCAAATTTTTGACGAATATTACCATTATGTTAAAGGCGTGTCGCTTGAAGATTGGATGAAAGAAAATTCCGTTCCCGGTATAGCCGGTATAGACACGCGTTATCTTGTACAAATGATAAGAGACGCTAAAACCCCGCTTAAAGGTTGGATTATCCCCGAAGGCAAAACAAAAAAAGATATTAAAAACCGCTTTGAGTTTTTAAACAAAGTTAAATCCGGCGAATACGCAGACCCTTCAAAATATAACTTACTACCTTCAATATCGGTAAGCGAGCCGCAAACTGTCGGCAAAGGCGCAAAAAAAGTTGCCGTTATAGACTGCGGCGTTAAATGGAATGCCGTAAGAATGCTTGCTAAAGAAAATGTCAGCGTGGAAATACTCCCCTGGGATTATGATTTTTCAAAAGTTAAGGCAGACGCCTGGCTTATTTCCGACGGTCCCGGAGACCCTAAAAATACCGGAAGCCTTGCAAAAAAAGTTACAGAAATTTTAAAACAAAACAAGCCCGTGCTTGGTATAGGCTTAGGCCATCAAATACTTGCGCTTGCCGCCGGCGGGCAGACAAAAAGAATGGCTCAGGCGCAAATAAGCCACAATCAGCCCGTGTTTATATGCGGCACCCCTAAAGCTTATATGACGGTTCAAAACCATTATTATACGGTAAGCAAGCTTCCTAAGGATTTTAAAGTGTGGCTTGAAAACGCCAATGATAAAAGCGTAGAGGGAATTAAGCATAAAACAAAACCTTTTACCGGCGTACAGTTTCACCCTGAGCCCACAACCGCTCAAAACGATACGGGCTGGATAGTAACTGACTTTGTAAAACAAATAAAAAAATAAAAATAAATAAAATATAAACAGGGGAAAAATTTATGCCTTTACTTGATTTTTTAAAACCAACAAAGTCTAACCCGAAACCCAAAGTGTTAATGCTTGGCTCGGGTGCTTTGTCTATAGGACAAGCAGGAGAGTTTGACTATTCGGGCAACCAAGCAATTAAGTCTTTTGCCGAAGAGGGCATAGAGACAATTGTAATGAACCCGAATATCGCGTCATTTCAAACCAACCCCAGCAAAGGGAAAAAAGTTTATCTTTACCCTATTACGCCGTTCTGGGTTGAAAAAGTTATAAAAAAGGAACGCCCTGTGGGTGTGGTTTCAAGCTTTGGCGGTCAAACCGCGCTAAACTGCACGGTGCAACTTGAAAACTCGGGTGTGTTGAAAAAATACGGCGTGAAAGTTTTGGGTACGCCGGTTCCGTCGCTTGAACTGTCTGAAGATAGGAAAAAGTTTGCCGAACACATGAAAACAATAGGCGTAAACATTCCACAAAGCCGCGCGGTATCAACAGTTAAAGACGCGCTTGAGGTTGCCGAAGAAATTAAATACCCCGTAATTATGAGAAGTGCGTATGCGCTCGGCGGGCTTGGCTCAGGACTTGCAAATAATCCGCAAGAGCTTGAAGCTTTAGCGCATTCTGCCCTTACCACCGTGCCGCAAGTGCTTGTTGAAAAGTCTTTACACGGTTGGACAGAAATGGAATACGAAGTTATGAGAGACTCTGCCGGTAACTCCATAACAATATGTAATATGGAAAACTTTGACCCTATGGGCGTGCACACGGGCGACTCTATAGTTATAGCGCCTTCGCAAACCATATCTGTTGCTGAAAACAATATGTTAAAAGAAGCCGCACAGCGCATAGTTCATTCTGTGGGCGTTGTGGGCGAATGTAATGTGCAGTTTGCATTAAGCCCTTACAGCAAAGAATATTTTGTTATTGAAATTAACGCGCGCCTTTCAAGAAGCTCTGCGCTTGCAAGTAAAGCAACCGGCTACCCTATAGCCGCGATAGCCGCAAAAGTTGTGTTGGGATATCACTTGCTTGAACTTAAAAATCCTGTTACAAAAACAACAAGCGCGTTTTATGAGCCTTCTTTAGACTATGTTGCTTTAAAATATCCGCGTTGGGATTTAACAAAATTTACGGGCGTGTCTCAAGCGCTTAGCACGCAAATGAAATCTACCGGCGAGGTAATGTCGCTGGGCCGTAACTTTTGCGAATCTTTGCAAAAAGCCGTACGTATGGTGCGTGAGTGTGAAGACGGCTTGTTAAGCCCCGTGTTTGCAAATGCTACTGAAAAAGAACTTGTAAACGAACTTACAATACCAACTCCGCTTCGCGTGTATGCAATTTATGAAAGTTTTAGGCGCGGTAAGTCGTTAGAGTATGTGAAAAATCATACTAAAATAGGGCAATGGTTTTTAGTGCAAATGCAATATATTGCCGACGCAGTTAAAGACCTTGAAAAAACTTTTTCAAAAACAAAAATTGCAAATCCTAAAACCAAAGATATTGAAAACTTATTTAAGCCTTTCAGCAAAGAATGTTTGGCGAAGTTAAAATCGCGCGGGTTTAGCGATTTTCAGCTTACCAAAATAGCATTATCGGTAGTTTCAAAAAATAAATACAACAAAAACCAAGTAAGAGCATTGTCTTTGGGGCTTAGAGCTTTGCGTAAAAAGCTTGGCGTTGTGCCTGTTATAAAACAGATAGACACAACAAGCGCCGAGTATACTACAAACTCTAATTACTTATACCTAACTTACGACGGTACGCATAATGACATAAACATTCCCAAAAACAAAAAAAATCTTATCACTTTGGGTTCGGGCACTTACCGTATAGGAAGTTCTTGCGAGTTCGACTGGTGCTCCGTAATGACTACAAGCTACTTCAAATCTGATAAATCATTTGACTCTGTAGTTATCAACTGCAACCCTGAAACCGTGTCTACCGACTTTACCTCTTCTGATAGGCTTTACTTTGAAGAACTTTCATTTGAAAGAGTGTTAGACATTGCAGACGCCGAAAGCGCCTACGGCGTTGTGGCCTGTATGGGCGGACAAAACCCCAACAATTTAATACCGCCTTTAGATGCGGTAGGTATGAAAATTTTGGGGCATTCAGCCAAAACCGTAGACATGGCAGAAGACAGGCACAAGTTTGCAAAAATGCTTGATAACTTGGGTATAGACCAGCCCCGCTGGACAGCAGCAACCAGCATGGCAGAAATCAATGCTTTCATAAAAGAAGTCGGCTATCCTGTGCTTATACGCCCAAGCTTTGTGCTTTCAGGCACCTTAATGAATGTAGCAAGCGATAAAGAAAGCTTAGACTATTACCTTGGGCTTACAAAAGACATTTCCGCGGACTCTCCCGTTGTAATTTCTGAGTTTATACTAGACGCTAAAGAGATAGAGTGCGACGGCGTAGCCAAAAACGGTGAAGTTATTGCGTCTTTCGTAAGCGAGCATGTTGAAAATGCGGGCGTGCATTCGGGCGACGCTACAATGGTTTTCCCTAGCCAAAAAGTTTACACCCACACCGCTAATGTAATAAAAGACATGACACGCAAAATTGCCAAAGGTTTAAACTTAAACGGCCCTTTTAACATTCAGTTTATAGCTAAAGATAATGACGTAAAAGTTATAGAGTGTAATGCAAGAGCCTCCAGAAGTTTCCCGTTTATTTCAAAGGTTGCAGATGTTAATCTTATAGAAATGGCGTGTAAAGTTATGGACAATAAACCCGTAAGCAAAGTTGTAATAGACGAAAGCGAAATACCTTTTGTGGGCGTTAAAGCTTCGCAGTTTAGCTATCAGCGTTTAGACGGCGTAGACCCCGTATCGGGCGTTGAAATGGCTTCTACAGGCGAGGTTGGGTGCTTGGCAGAAAATTTTGATCAGGCAATGAACCTTGCTATGCAGGCAACGCAAATTAAAAAGCCCCTTAAAGGCGTGCTTATTTCAACCGGCAGAGAGCGCGATAAAGTGAAATTTATGGACGTTATAGAAAACTTATATAAGCTTAATGTGCCGGTTTATGCTACAACCGGTACGGCAAAGTATTTAAAAGAAAAAGGCTACAAGGTAAATATGGTAAATTGGTATGATAAACCCAAAGCCGTAGACATTATAAAAGACGGCAAGGTAGACCTTGTAATTAATGTTCATAAAACATTAGATTTTTCAGAAATTAAGTACAATGCT
>WQVR01000047.1 GCA_009785775.1 Candidatus Proendomicrobium guianensium | reverse complement strand
TCCGAGAGATACTTTTGATATCCATGCTTTAGCCGCCGCTTTACAAGCTTCGCATTAAAACGCGCTTGCGAAACAAATTTTTGCATAGCCGCCCGAAAAAACCAGCCAGCTAAAACTTAACTACCAAACTCTAAGCTTTTTATTTCATCGTGTATAATGTTTATGCTTTCTACAACGCGTAGTTCTTTGCCGCAGTTTAAAATCACAGAGGTTTCTTTTGTGTTTTCAAGGGTAAGTGCTGAAATTGCGGCGGTACGCACTAAAATTTTTTCTTCGTTTGTGCCGGTAAGGGTTATAAACATAGTTTAATCTCCTTTTTAAATACGCTTTAGGCATTTTAACAAATTGCAGAAAATTTGTAAAAAATGTTTTAATAAACTGCCGCTAAATAAAAAGCTTGACTTATTATATTTTATAATATATAATTATATAAAATATAATAATTTGAGGTGTATTGTGAAAAAGGTATACTTGATATTCACTTGTGCGGTTTTATTTTTTGCGGGTTGCGCCAAAACAAATGTCTATGTTGAACACGCCCCGCCAAGGCAAGATTATCAAAACGTACAAATATTTCGCGCACGCCCCCCAGACAGACCTTTTAAAGAAATAGCTGAAATCAGAACTGTCAATGAAAATGTCAGGGGTTTAAGAAGAAGAGCCGCAAGGCTCGGGGGAGATGGGGTTGTAATTATTACTTCGCCCAGAAGAATGCATGGAGATGGAATTGTTGTTCATGAAAGAGGCAGCGCTGTAGTAATAAAATTTACAGACTAATCAAAAAAGTCGGGGCTCAAACACTTTAAAAGCTGAAAGTCAAGCAATTAAACTTGACTTTCGGCTTTTTTATTTTGTTTTAAAGGCTTGTTGATAACAATGTTAATAAATTTACAAAAAAATTTTCATACCACACCATAATACCGTTTTTAAAGTTTTAAAATTATTGAAAAATCAATCTTTTTTGTGTTTTAGGTTTAAGAAAAAACCTTAAAGTAAAATCGGCGTATAATCATTAATAACCGCGCCGCGCAAAGGAGAATTTAAAATGGACACACTTGAAAACAAAATTGTAATACCGCAAGAAAAAAGAGATTATGCTTTTTGGATAAACCAATTAAACAGCGCGCACTTGCGGGAAAAAAACTGGTTAGACCTTGCCCAAAAGTACGAACTTCGCTACCGTAGCGAGCGATTAAAAGAAGATTTTAAAAGGTACAATATTTTTTATTCCAATACAGAAACTTTAAAAGCCGCTTTACTTTCGCAAGTTCCTCAAGTTGTAATAAAAAGCCGTCCCGCCAAAGAGCAAGCCAAAAACACTTCCCAAAAAGACTTTTACAGGTTGGCTTCTGAAATTATAGAACGCGCCGTAACTTATAATATTGCCGACGCCTCGCTTGAAAACGAGATAGACGCCCTAAAGTACGATTATTTAATTACAGGCCGCGGCGTTTTATGGTGTAGTTTTGACGCAGACTTAGACACTTGCGCGCTAGCCCCGCAAAACGAAAAAATTATCGTGCAGCATATAGATTTCAGAGATTTTAGAATGTCAGACGGTAAAAAATGGAAAGACGTTTGGTGGGTAGCGCGCCGCCATATTTTAAGCCGCTACGACCTTGTAAAACGTTTTGGGCAACGCGCATGCGAAGTTGCCTTAAATTATAAAGTAGAAACTTCCGGCGCGGAGGGTTCTTTTAATGCAAGCGCGGAGGTTTGGGAGATATGGAGCAAGTACGACAAAAAAGTTTATTTTATCAGCCCCGGACACAAAGATATTTTAGAAGTAAAAGAAGACCCTTACAACCTTACGGGCTTTTATCCCACACCCGAGCCTTTGCGCTCTATAAGAAGCAATAAAGATTTAACTCCTATACCCGAATTTTCAATTTACGAGCGTGAGGCAAGCGACCTTTCCGAATGCGCCCACAGAATATCGCGGCTTGTTAACTCTATAAAAGCGCGCGCTTTATACCCTGCGCGGTTTAAAAACCAAATAGACACACTGAACTCTTCCCAAGATAGCGAATTTGTAGCTGTAGACGTAGGCAACGAAATAAGCGAACTTGGCGGCATAAGCAAAGTGTTTATGTATGAGCCCATAGAAGATAAACAGCGTGTAGCAATAGGCCTTTACGAGCAACAAAGAAACTTGGTGCAAAATATTTACGAAATTACCGGCATTTCAGATATTATGCGAAATGCCTCGCCGGTGCGCGAAACGGCAACCGCTACCTCAGCCCGCGGCAAATTCGGCAGTTTAAGGTTAGAGGTACGCCAAAACCAAATAAATTTTTACATAAAAGAAATTTACAAAATAATAACCGAACTTGTTTGCGAACTTTACACAGCCAAAACCCTCGCAGACATTACCTCTGTAAAACTTCCTACCCAAGCTGAAAAAGCAAATTACAAACTTTCAGGCGGTGCGGCTAATCCGTTGCTTGCGCCCGAGCAAGCAGAAAGCCTTGAAAACTTTTTTTCAAAGCCCGCTTGGGAAGATATAAAGCGCTATGTTGAAGATAATAGGCTACGTTCGTTTTTGTTAGACATTGAAACCAGCTATACCATATTTGAAAATGATATTGAAACCCGCCGCGCCCGTATGGAGCTTTTTACAACGTTTTCGGGCGCTGTATCTGAAGCTATCGGCGTGGTATCTAATATGCCCGAACTTGCACAAGTTTACGTTAAACTCATAAGCTTTATGATAGACGGTTTTAAGGTAAGCCGCAATATTAAAAGTTCCATAGAGGAAGCGTTTAGCGAAGTTTTAGAAAAAATAAAAAGCGAAGCTCACGCAAAAGCCTTGGCAGAGGCAAACCAAAACACTCCGGAAATGATTACCGCCAAAGCCGAAACCGTACGGGCAGAGGCGCAACTTCAAAGGGCGCTTAACGACGCAAAAAGTTCGCAAATGCGCCTTGCCCTTCAAAAAGCTAAAGTTATAGACGATATACAACAAAACGCAGAGGATAACAAATTAAACGTAAAAGAGCATAACTTAAAAACCGCCAAAACAATTTTAGAAACTGTTAAAGAATTGAACGCTCAAAAGGAGTTATAAAGTGATAACAAAACCAAAAAACAGATTAAGAGAAATTATAGAAGAAACTGACCAAGAAATAGAGGCAAGGAATCAACCGCACGCTGTAAAAGTAGCCGCTCAAAAGGCTATAGGAAAAGCATTCCCGTTTGATGTGAAAAACCCGCTGGCAGTTGCGGCTACTGCCAGCGACGCGGCAAATGCTTTAAATTCCAGAAAAAAGTTAATGGGATTTGGGGCAAATGTATTTGACGGCGCAACACTGCTTGGATTTGGCGATAAAGTATGGGGAAACTTTGCGGTAGGACCCAATATGAATGTAGGAAAATTTGAGTTTGAATATCCATTCGGGTCACTTGGAAGCTTACAAAAAAGTTGTGCAGATATTATCGAAACCCGCCAAAGAAATTTTGAAAGGGCTTCGGAGGATTTTAGAAACATAAAAAATGAATACAGAGGTAAGCATCCCCGTGCCGCCATGGTTGGCAGAAACGCGGGAAATGTTTTAGGCATGGCTGGTCTTGCAAAAGGCGGTGTTTCTAAAAGGGTGGCAGGCGGGATAGACGCTTTAACTGCGGCAGGCTCAAAAATTATAGATGGCATGAGAAATGAAGGTAAAAGTTTTACTGCCACCTTGCCAGTTGCTACGCTTAAAGGAGTAGTTTCTTTTGCAGGTAATAGATTGCCATCGTTTGTTAATTCTAAAAAAATGTCAGGCACATTCGGAAGCTTCTTAAAGTTTGGCGAAGGCACGGCTAAAAATGTGGCAAAGGAACAAGCAATAAGTGGGATTACAAATGTGTTTGCAAACAACGAATTTTCAGAAATAGATAGTTCAACAGAAGAAAGGTAAGTTAGATATTGCTTTTAGCTGATTTTTTCTTGTCTCGCATAATCGCTATAGTTGTCCATGTTGCAGAAGAAATAAAATCTATAAAAACTGCGCCAAAGAAAATTAATGGATGATATTCAACTCCGTATCCTTCAAAATTTCTAAATAAAAATAAAGTAGTTCTAAATAGAAATGTAATTATGCCGACAAGAACAAATTTTTTATTTTTATTAACTTTTAATATGAGTCCAACCAAGCTATATACTAAAAGTGTTACAGTTAATGCCCCTATTATCATACCAATCAAAGTGCCGAGCAATGTTCCAAAATAATAACCCATATTGCTAAACTCTTTTGGTACGGCGGCTATATAAAATCCCCCGATATCACTTTCGGGAATGCGTGTCGGCAACGGTCTAATTTTTGAGTTAGGTGTACCTAAAACATTAATTGTACTAGAGGCATTTCCTAAAGCAGTGTTTAAGGCTGTGAATGTTCGTACTATATAAGAGAGTTCGTTGCCATTTGTTATAAACTCTTTAAAAGATGTATTGTCGCGTGCATCAATTCCAAGTACTGGACAATAGTTAACAGGCATATTGCCTGTGCAATGAAAAGTGCCG
This sequence comes from Candidatus Proendomicrobium guianensium, assembly GCA_009785775.1. Classification (GTDB taxonomy): domain Bacteria; phylum Elusimicrobiota; class Endomicrobiia; order Endomicrobiales; family Endomicrobiaceae; genus Proendomicrobium; species Proendomicrobium guianensium. Next base: position 2,338 of record WQVR01000047.1, on the reverse strand, counting down.
TATTTTTTAAAATGATTTTCTTGCGCGCGTGCGATACTTTCGGCAAACGATATTCCAAATCTTTCAATATTAAGTGAGGGTAATTCTAGGGCAAATATGGTTGCCAAAGTGAGCGTTAACGCAACTGCCCAAATATAAACAAACCTTTCACCCCAGTGCATGCTTATAATGTGTGTCAAAATTTTTTTCAAAAAATTAAACATGCAAACATTATACAAAATTTGAAATTTCATACCACAGGGCAGTACCGCTTTTGCAGTTCAAAAGTGATTGAAAAATAAATGAAAAATCGATATTTAAAACAGGAAAAAATTGTTATAACGAAAAAGCGGCGCTTTTTTCGCGCGATACGGCATACAAAATTGTAAGTAAGGTATTGTTCTAGGCGGTGCCTGAAAATTTTAAATGGTTTACCAAAAGGCTCAAGCGCAAAAATATTAAAAAAAGGAGACAAAAAATATGTCCACGCAAGATTTAATAGTGACAACTCTAAACAAATATTCAGAAACGCTTTACGATAATGTTTTAAAGCATAATGCCTTGCTTTCTAACCTTGAAAGCAAAGGGCAAGTGCAACTGCTAGACGGCGGAAGTTTTATAGAAGAAGATTTAATGTATGCCGAAAACTCTACTTTTAAGTGGTACTCGGGCTATGAACTTTTAGAAACTACTTCCAGCCCCGTGCTTACAAGCGCCAAGTTTGAATGGAAACAGGCAAACGCTAATGTGGTAATTTCCGGCGAAGAAATGCGCAAAAACTCGGGCGCTAAAACCCGCAAGCATAACTTAATAGAAAGCCGCATAAAAGTTTGCGAAAAAACCATGAAAAACCGCATAGGCGCGTCGCTGTTTTCAGACGGTACGGCCTACGGCGGAAAAGAAATTACCGGACTTCAAGCTTTAATTTCAGACAGCCCCACAACGGGTATTGTCGGCGGTATAGACAGGGCGACAAATGTATGGTGGAGAAATCAGGTGTATTCTTTTAATGCCGAGCAAGGCATAGCCGCAGGCGCCACGCCTACAGAGGCAGAATTTATCAAAGCCATGGACGAACTTTTCATACGCTGTACCCGCGATGAAGACACGCCCACAATGATAATAGCAGACGCAAGGTACTACGGGCTGTATAAAGCTGTATGCCAAAACATTAAACGTATAACCACTTCGGTTACCGCAGACGCTGGTTTTAGAACATTGGAATATGAAGGCGTGCCGGTTTACTTCGACATAAACTGCCCGCAAAACCACATGTATTTCATTAACACCGACTATATGTTTTTCAAGTCTCACAAAGACGCAAATTTTAAGTTAGACAAAGAAAGGCTGCCCTACAACCAAGACGCTTCAATTTATCCGATGATATTTATGGGCAACTTAACAATTTCTAACTGTAACTTGCAAGGTGTACTAAAAGCATAACCGCTATATAAAAAGGCTTACCTTACCCAAGGGCTTAGGCGCTCTCCACCCGCGCCGAAGCTTCCCCGCCTGAGCGTGTGCTATAGCATACGCTCAGGCAACCCCTCCCAAAAAAAGAAGGGAAAAAATGAAATTTTAAGGAGATAAATAGCATGAAAAAGGAAAACATAACAGCCAAAACTCTTTGGTTTAAAGAAGAAACGGCAGACGGCAAAGAACTGGGCAATGTTGAAGGCCGTTTTATAGAACAAGAAGTTTTAGATATTTATAATTCTAAGGTAGCGGGCAAAGAAATTTACGCTACGGCAATTTCCTGCCAGATAAAAGTTATAGGCTCTGAAGTAAAAGACATGGTAAGCCACCAAATTTTAGACAAAGACGAAAAGTCCGAAAATTTGAAAAAACGTTTCCCTAAAGCATGGGCAAGGTTTGTAGAAATAAGGGGAAGCGCGGCAAGTATTGAAAATGACAGCGATATAGATACCGACAACGAGGAAGTATCAACAAAACCAACACCAAAAAAGAGGGAAGCAAAACCTAAAAAATAAATGTTACTTTCGGGCGGGCTTATGCCCGCCTGTTTTATGTATAAACTTAAAAATGTACTTCGTATTAGGTAAAATGAAATATATGTAAAAGTTTAAAGCCTTACTTTTAAAGTAGATGTATTGTCTAAGGAAGATAAGGTTACTGCCATTAAATCTTTGCTTAATGTGTCTATATCTCCTTCAAGTAAAAGATAGCTGTCACTTGAAAACATACTATCTTCTCTGCCATAAACGCGCAGGGTAAAAGTATTTTCCGTTGCTGTTCCCGAAAAAAGCCTAAAGAATCTATTATTACTGGCGTCTATATTAAGTACAGGGTCAAAACTTACAGGTGTTTCGCTTATGTAATGGAAAGTATTGTGCTTTGC
>WQVR01000046.1 GCA_009785775.1 Candidatus Proendomicrobium guianensium | reverse complement strand
TTATAAAAAGCGGCATTGGCGCGCCCTCGGGAAAGTGCAAGGGATATATTATTGAAAGTTTTACGGGGAACAAAAACTTAAAGATATAAAACAAAAAGTTGTAATGCGCCGTAACCATGTTTGTAAACAATGCGCCGCCGCCCAATAATTGGCGCTCGCAATCTGAATAATAACTTGCCAAAACAAAAATAGCCATAATAGCGCTTATGGCAACAAACGGCAAGTATTTAAAATACGGTTGTAGTATTTGATAGGGGCTTAGCCCCTTTCTCAAAGGCATTATGCCCCTGCCTAAAAACCAATCGCTAATAATAAGTACTATAGGCAAAGTTACCGCCATAGGTTTGCTAAGACATGCCATAACAAAAAACACTACCGACATTATAACTTTTGACTTACTTTGCGCCACCCCGCCAAAAGCCTTTAGCCACATAAGCCATGAAAGTAAAAAGAAAAACGCGTATAAAGTATCCTTGCGGGAACTTATCCACACTACAGGTTCTACACGCATGGGGTGTAGCGCAAACAAAAAAGCCGTTATAAATGCAATAAAAAACTGTTTTTTTGACAAAATAAAAAATATCAAAAAAACAAGCCATGTGTTTAATAAGTGCAAAATTATATTGTTTAAGCGGTAACCGGAAGGATTTTGCCCAAAAAATTGGTATTCAACGGCAAACGACAAAGTCACCAGCGGGTGAAACAGCCTGAAGTGCACATTGGTAAAAAGAGCTTTAATGTTTTCAAAGGCAAGGCTTTTAACTTGCCAATTACGGGTGAGCATATTGCGGTCATCTAGAATTGAAAATTCACCGCTTAAAGCAGGAGATAAGGCGTAAAGCGTTAGCGCCATTAAAACGCCAAGCAAAATTGTCTGGTATTTTTTCATTTAAGAGCCGGAGGTGTTATTGTGCGGCTGACTGCAGGGCGAGGTTTCAAAACAACTGCCCAAAACGCATGAAGGTCCTGCAGTTTTAAAAAGCAATGGCGCGGCTTTGCGCGCAAGAGACAGCATTTCAATTGCCATATTGTTTATTTCCCACTGGGCGCGGCGGCAAGCGCGAATCGCAAAAAAGTGGCGAAGTTCGCGGGCGTTCATTGTCATGAAAATTTTTGTAGATGAGGCTTGCGGTAAAATGTAACGCGCGTCTTCCTGAGGAATGCCGTTTTCGGTAAGTTCTAAGTACAGTTTTTCGGTTTCAAGCAGTAAGTTTTTAAACTTTTCAAGCATTGCGGCATTCTTTTCTATAGTAGGCGGTATTATATTTTCAACACCGTTTTTAAACTTTACGTAACGCTGGCTTTGTACCGAAAAAGAAGCTAACCTGTGGCGGGTAAGTTGGGCAAGCAACGCGCGGGAAACGCCTTCAACCGCGAAAGAAAAAGACACATGCTCAAGCACTGAATGATGCCCTGACTTAATAACGCGATTAAGCAAGTCTGCCACTTGCGCTTCGGTCATAGACTCGTTTAACTCTTCAACGCCTACAGCAGAGTAGCACAAGCGTGCCGCTACCGCACAGGTTTTTTCGGGGTCTTGCGTATATTTTAAAAGTTTTACTTTCATTTTTGTGCTCGCTTTTAGGTTTTTTTAAAGGGGCTGTTGCGACCCCCCAACCCTTTAAGGGGTTTTCCCCGCGGCTTTCTTTTTTTCTTTATTTAAAAAGTAAAGAAAAAAATCAAGCGCTTGGCAGGCATTCGCTTAAAATTTTTAAGCGTTTTTAGAACTTACGGGCTAATAACGGATTATTTTGTTGCCCGCTTCAAACATGCGAAAAACGATAAACTTAAAAATTTTTCGCTCATAAACCGCCTGAATAGCGCATTAACAACAACTTTTATTAAGTTAGAAAAAGGGCAGGTATCGCCCCCTTTACTAGAACCACTTGGTATTCTTAACTACTTCTATTGTTTCTTCTCTTTTTCTGCCAAGTGAAATTAAATCAATTTTAGCGCCGGATAACTGCTCTAAACGCTTAACATATTTTTGGGCATTAACAGGCAGTTTTGAAAATTGCGTAATGCCTTTAACTTTCCCGTTAAAGCCAGGCATTTCTTCGTAAATAGGCGTGCAATTTGCCTGAATAGTGCGTGAAGCGGGAAATTCTTTTATAATTTTGCCTTTATATTTGTATGCAGTGCATATTTTAATTTTTTCCATACCTTCAAGGCAGTCAAGCTTTGTAAGTATTAAATGCTTAATGCCTGAAACCCTTACACTGTGGCGCACAAGCACGCTGTCAAACCAGCCGCAACGGCGGGGTCTGCCAGTAGTTGCGCCAAACTCTTGACCTACGCGGCGCAAAAATTCGCCTGTTTCGTCAAAAAGCTCGGTGGTAAAAGGTCCTTCGCCCACACGCGTAGTGTAAGCTTTTACCACGCCAAGTACGCGTTTAATTTCGCTAGGGCCCACGCCCGCGCCTGTACACGCCCCGCCCGCAGTGGGGTTAGAACTTGTAACATAGGGATAGGTGCCAAAGTCTAAATCAAGGAGTGTCCCTTGCGCGCTTTCAAAAAGTATTTTCTTTTTCTTTTTTAAAGCGCTCTCAAGCATTAAGCCTGTATCGGCAACATAAGTTTTTAAAAATTTTGAAAGTTTAGCATAGTCTTTTAAAACTTCTTCTTTAACTTTTTTTACCGACACTTTGCCTTTAAGAAGAAGGGGCTCTTTTGCTTTTAGATTTTTGTCCAGTAAATCCATAAAAACGTCTTTTTCAAGGTAATCTATTACCCTTATGCCTATGCGTTCTACTTTGTCGGCATAAGTGGGTCCTATACCGCGTTTTGTTGTGCCTATTTTTATATTGCTTTCTTCAAGTATGCCGTCTATATATTTGTGATAAGGTAAAATAACATGAGCTTGCTCACTTACAAAAAAGCGGCCGTCTACAGGAATTTTTTTCTTCTTTAACATCTGCACTTCTTCATAAAGCGCTTTAGGGTCTACCACAACGCCGTTTGTTATCAAACAAACTTTTTTAGGAAAAAGAATACCTGAAGGTATTAAATGCAAAACAAAAGGTTTGTTTTCGTATATAAGGGTATGCCCTGCATTATTGCCGCCTTGATAGCGGACTATATAATCTGACTGTTTAGCCAGATAATGCACAACTTTTCCTTTACCTTCATCACCCCATTGGGTGCCCAGCACAATTAATGTAGACATATTATCACGCCTTCCTAAAAACAGCCCTTAAAGAACCGTTAAATTTTTGACAAACAAGTTATTATACTTTTTTTTTATTAATAATGCACTGCCAAGCTTAGAGCTTGTTTATTTCTGATTTTTAGGGCGTCTGCGCCCGAAATTATGCCGCCCTCAAAAACCTGTTTTTGCTTATTTTCCCATACAACTTCAATTTTCTTTACTTTCATGCCGGCAGCATAAGTGCTTTTGCGGTTTGGGTTAATATATTTAACGTTTGTATGCGAAAACATTTTAAACGAAAACTCTCCATTCTTATCAAACAAACTTCCTTGTATGGCAGGCTTTAACTCAAAACAAAGTTTTCCGTTATTTAATGCAAACGGCTTTTGTCCCATTGTCATAAACGCCCACATTTCTATAAATTCGGCGGTAGACCCTGAAAGCCTTGCCACAAAACCCCTTCCATGGTTGCGCTTATCAGGAAAAGCCGAAGAAGAAATAAATGAAGAATTTTCTAAAATATTGCGCCCGTAAACTGCGGGGTTCTGATAGCACGGCGCACAAGCTTTAAATTCTTTAAAGAATTCATCGTACAGACCTGCTCTTAAAAGTTCAAGCAAGTACTTATATTCCATATGCATCCATATACTTTCGTTTTCAAGCCAACCGCGCGCAAATATTCTACTGCGGCCTACTTCTACCGATTCTTTTGCAAGGTTTGTGTTTACCTTATACATTTTAAGAACAGTATCATAAAGCGGGCTTTTTTTCATTAATGCCAAATGTTTTTCAACTTTAGATTTGTCTTTTTCGGTTTTTAGGTAGTGAACTTCGCCTTCTAAAAACAGAGTTAACGGCGTGCCCTTAAAACTTTCAACTGAAACGCAAGGCAATCCCTTAGCGCTTTTTTTACCGTTAGGTTTATATTTTACCGCTTCGTATTGATAGTAAGTGTTATATAAACCTGTTTTTACGTCTACAGCTTTTGAAATGCCTGCGTTAAGCTTTTTTATAACAAACGTTAAAAACTCTGTAAGTTCAGTTGCTGAAATTTGTTTTTCCGCACCCGAAATGCCCATTACAACCTTACTTCTGTAAGCTTCTTTGAGGCTTGCCGATTTATCCCAATAATTGAACGCCGCGGGGCTTGTTTTTAGCAAAGCGTTTAAGCCTTTTACAAAATCATATACTTCCTGCGGAACGCTGACAATTTCGCCCTTGTTTTTGGCAAGAACGCCTTTAAAATATTCGGCAAATCTTTTTAGTTCAAAAGTTTCGCAAACAGAGCTTCCGAAAATTCCGGGCAAGCCGTTTAAGGAATCGTACCAACCGGGTTTGTCAGATTCCATTTCTATGCCTATGCCCGAAGGGTCTAGCGTTGCGGCTTTTACGGCTATCATGGTTACAAACTTTGAGGCAAGCGATGTTTTATAAACCCCGCCTTTGCCGTTGTTTGTTCTTAAAACATTAGGGTTTACTTTGCGGCTTTTTATAAGGGCGGTTTTTTCGTCCGATTTTATTACAGACGTATAACGCCTTATTTTACCGTCTATTATAACTTGCTTATAGTCACGGCTTGTTACATAGTGGTTACAGTCAAAATATGTAAACGTTTTATCTTTAAAAACTAAGTCTGCTTCTTTTTCGGGGTATATGGCAAGGTAGCTTTCTAAAAGGTCTAAGTTATATGTCCAATGGTCTACCCAAAAGCCTTCGCCGTGCTCTGCGTCATTTACGGTTTCGCCAAGTATTACCGCTTTGCCTATAAAGGCGTCTACCGAAGTTTTTAGTTTAATTTTTTGGGCTTCTAAAAACATGGCAAGTTGTCCCGGCTCGAAGCCTTTGGCGAAAAACCGGTCAAGCTTTTTTACGTCGGCTTTATTTGCTAAATCGCCTGAGATTTCTTTGTAGTATTTTGCTTTTACGTCTACAACATAATAAGCGCCTTTAACTACCAGCGGGTTATTAGCGTCTATTTGTATAAGGTTATAAAATATTTTTACGGCAGAGTCTGAAAGTTCGGGGTTAAAGAAAATGTCTTTTCTTCTGTTTTGGTTAACATCGCGAAAATTGCCGTTGCCTTGGGAATAATACCCCGGCGAAAGTTGGAAATCGTTATAATCTCTTTCTAAATCTCCGTGTTTGCGGGAATAAACATAATAGCCCGTACTTTTGCCTGCGTGTTTAAATATTACGGGTTTGCCGCCGCGCATTACATTATCTAAGTACGCTTGCTTTGTGTAAGCGTCAAAACGTTTATCAGCGGAATTTGTTGCAATGTCTTCTAAAATATCGTCTACAACGTCGGCATTTTCGGCAAGTTTTGTAATAAAATATTTTTCGCTTCCCGCGCGCTTAACGTATTTATTTAATGCTTCGGTGCTTTCGATGTGACCTGCTAAACTGTAAAGCGTTACGCTTTTGCCTGCTTTGAGGTTTACTTGCGCAAGCGAAAAAGCGCAAGGATATTTATTATCGGCAAACTGGGTTTTCGGGTAAGCAAATTTTTCAGCGTAAAAATTTTGTGGAACTTCAAAGCTTAAATCAGCCCCGAACAAAACGTCAGGGTCTATAACAACCTGTGTTTTCTTAAACGATTTATCGCTTTTTAAATAACCGAAATAAAAATTGCCTTTGGTAATTTCTACTACTTCCGGCCTGTCTTCAACTTCAACTTTAAGGCGGTAAAACGGAGTGCCTGTTTTTTCAAAATTATCTACAACAGCCCAAGCTTGTATAGTGGTGCTCATATATTTTTGCGAAAACTGGTTCATATAATAGGGCATAACTTTGGACATACCGTCGGCAATTTCTATTTTCATTTCGGATTTCGAAATATTTTCAACTGTAACCGTTCTTATAAGCGCTGAAAGCGGCTCGTGCGGGAGTGTTGCATAATTTACCGTAACTTTTATGCCAAGACTTTCGTTTACTTCCTCTATTGCCATATCGCTTGAGGTTATAAACATTGTCTGTTTAACATTTTTAGGAGCATTAACTTTAAACGCTTCGTAGTTGGTAGTTTTGCCGCCTTTTTTAATTTTTAAGAAAGTTCTAAACCCGAAACTTGAAACTACCGAGTAACTGGTATTTGCGGGGTAAAATTCCATAATCGGATAATTTTTATTTTTAACGCCAAAGCCTGCCACGCCTTGAGCGCGGTTTACATAAAAAGACCACATGGGTATGCCGTCAGTGCCGGCTATACCCGGAAAAAAACTTGAAAAACTGGGCGCGGAGTTATAGTTTTCAATTACAAATGTTCCGTTGTCGTTAAGAAAGTAATTTGGTTTCATTTTGCTTTATCCTCTTTAATATTATTTCGCAAGAAAGTATACCGGTATTATCGGTAACAAAATTTTATCTTCTTCATTTAATTTGGAATGAAATTCTATCCATAATTCTATAAGTTTTTTCATGTCAACCAACTCTATGTGCGGATGAGAATTTCTAAATTCATTTTCAGCTTCAGATGCAAACCCACCGCTAGATATAAAAACGCCTACATCATCATTTGGATTAAGGTTTCCTTTAAGTTGGCGAAGTTCTTGCACACTCGTCTAAAGATGCTCTCTTGCCCTACCCATATGCACTTCTCCCTTATTTCAATTTTAAAATTTGCTTATTACCTAGTAACGATTTTAACTGTGTTATTGCTGTTTGGTTAAGCACGATAAGCCTTTCTTTTTGTAATAGTTTTTGCCCAATAAGCAAAGCATTAATACTTTCTAAGTTAGACAACACAACAAGTTGTTCT
>WQVR01000045.1 GCA_009785775.1 Candidatus Proendomicrobium guianensium | reverse complement strand
TGCCAACCTTTAAATAACGCTTCTTGGAACCGTTGCTTTAACCTTTGCCTGTGCCCGTGATAAACTTTCAATTTATTTGTATCCGTTATTTACAGGCAGTAAAATATCTTTACCAAAAGTTTTTTTGCTTATTTTGGTGCCTATTACGGACTGTCTGCGTTTAAATTCGCTGCGTATAAGCATTTTGAAAAAATCCCTGTCTGCGGCGTCTTCTTCAATATCTTGCCCTTCAAGTTTAAGTTCGTAATTTTTAAGCGCTTTGTCTAAAATATCATAAGGCGGCAGGGTATCTGTGTCTTTTTGGTTTGCTCGAAGTTCTGCCGTAGGCGCGCGTTCTATTATAGATTTAGGTATAACTTCATTAACTCCAATTTCGTTACGGTAGCGCACAAGCTCATAAAGAAAAGTCTTACTTACATCACTTATTACGCCGTATCCACCAGCCATATCGCCATAAAGTGTAGTATAGCCGCAGGCAATTTCAGACTTATTGCTTGCATTAAGCACAAGCCACCCAAACTTGTTTGACAATGCCATTAAAATGTTTGCCCTTATGCGAGGTTGCAAATTTTCTTCGGTAATACTTGCGCTAATAGGCTCTTCAAAAGTTTCTTTAAGCACCATGGAATAGCCTTCCATTAAAGGCGAGATAGGTATTTGCAAAAGCTTAACATTGTTAATGCGGCAAAGCTTTTTAACGTCTTCTTTAGATTGAACGCTTGTATACTTTGAAGGCATAAACACGCCGGTAACATTTTTGCTTCCCAAGGCGTCAATTGCTATTACAAGCGCCATTGCCGAATCAATGCCTCCGGAAAGTCCAAGCGTAACGTGGTTAAAGTTGTTTTTGTAGCAATAATCTTTAAGTCCGTACTTTAAGGCTTCGTAGGCTTGGGCGGTTTTTAAGGGTTCTCTGGGAGTGATATCTTGCCGGTCTGAAAAATCAAAAATAGTAAAATCTTCCGTAAAGGTTTTACAAATAGCTTTAAAGCAGCCGTCTTTGTTTACGGCAAAGCTTGAGCCGTCAAAAATATAGCCGTCTTCGGCGCCGGCAATGTTTACAAAAACTATATCTAAATTAAACTTTTTGGCGGCGGCTTGTGCGGTTTCTTTGAACTCTTTAGATTTTCCAACATAAAAAGGACTTGCCGAAAGAACAAAAAATATGTCTATTTTTACAAATTGGTCGTTTACGCGCGCGGCAGCATCATAAAGTTCTTTAGGCGTAGAACATATAGCGCTTGTTATGCGTTGGTTTTTAATTTCTATAAAATTAAGTTTATAGTCATCTCTGAAATATTTTCTTGTATAAGTGCTTGAACCGCGATAAGCAATGGAAGAAGTGTTTTTATCTAAATACATAATGGCATTTACGCATTTGCCGCGCTCGCGCACAACACCGCCAAAAAGCGTAGGCAAAGGTAATGTAGATTTCAAATGGTTTAAAGCGTCTACATTTGCCTGTACAAAGTCATTTTGTAGAAATAAATCATAAGCAAAACCGCCCGCAAGACAAAGATTGCCAAAAAGCACAACATCAGCCGCCGCGCCTTGCGCTTTTTGGGCAAAGTTTAATATTTTTTCACAGTTGCCTTTAACGTCTCCGACTACAGGGTTTATTTGGGCAATGGCAATTTTAAAGGAATTGTCATGAGAACCATTAAATGTTGACATCTATTTTTCCCCTGTCATTCTTTTTTTGAGAAAGCATTTTTTTGTCAAAAAGTACTTTTTCTTTAGCGCGTTGTGAACGTTTGCGCTTTTGGTGGCGTATTTTCTCTATTTCTTTTTGCTTTTGGGAAAGTGCGCCTAGCATTAACTCTTCAACTTTTTGGCAAAGTAAAACACGCGCATAGTACCTGTTTAACAACTGTGTGCGGTGCTTAGTAGCTTTTATTTCAATGCCGGACGCAAAATGCTTTAAATGTACGGCAGTTTCAACTTTGTTTACGTTTTGCCCGCCTTTGCCGCCCGAGCGCGTAAAAGCTTCACTAAAGTCGGCAGGGTTTATGTTAAGTTTTTTAAGACGTGACTCAAGGGTTTTTTGTTTAGCGGGGCTTATGCCAAAATTTATCACGTAAGGGCCGCTTGCTCTTTCTTTAAGTCAGCTATTAAGTTTTCTACAGTTGTAAATGTATACGCTTTTATGCCATGCTTGCGCGCGGCAGATACGTTTACTTCTAAATCGTCGGCAAAAAATATTTCTTCCGGAGAAAACTTATAAAAATTTATAAGGCTTTGGTAAATTTGGCTTTCGGGCTTGCGGCTTTGCATTTTGTGGGAAAGGTGGAAGTTATTGAACCAGCTAAAAACTTCGGGGTTAGAATTTTTTAAGTATTCGAAATGAAGTTCATTGGTATTAGACAGCATGGCAATTTCTAAAGGAGTGGTTTTGCGCAAAGACCTTATAAAGTTTATTGAGTTTTCCATGGGAGTAAAAATGCTATTCCATGCTAAAACAAAATCTTCATAAGTGCCGTTGTATGAAAAAACAGATTTTAAGTTTTCATAAAACTCTTGCGATGAGATTTTGCCTGTTTCATAAAGAAACAGGCTTTCCCATTTATGTGCATAGGCTAGCATAATACTGTAAATTTCGCTTGCGGGTTTTGAGGAATGTAAAGATATGTCTTTAGAAAGTTTGTTAATGTCAAAGTCAAAAATAACTTTGCCTAGGTCAAACACTATTACTTTTATAGCCATAGCAAAAAATTAACCTTTCAGGGCGCCGGCGGCAATACCCTTTATGATGTGTTTTTGCATAAATAAATATATAACAACTACGGGAATAGTAGCAATCGTTAAGCCTGCCATAAGCATAGGGTAGTCTGTAATAAATGTACCCTGAAACACCATTAAGCCCCTTTGTATAGGCATTTTAGTTCTGTCTTGAAGCACAACCAAAGCAAGCAAAAATTCATTCCAAATGGTTAAGGAATTCATTATAACAAGCGTTGCAAGCGCAGGGCGCGCAAGCGGCAAAGCTATGCGCCAGTAAAGCCCAAAACGCGAGCAACCGTCTATTAAAGCGGCTTCCTCTATTTCTTTGGGAAGATTATCGAAAAACGATTTTAATAAAAATATCCCGAATGCCAGCCCCCCCGCTATGTAACACAGCAAAAGACCTGTGCGCGTATCAAGAAGACCAAGATTTTTAAGCAAAAGGTAAAGCGGTATAAACACGCCCGGAATAGGTATTAGAAGCGTTGAAATAAGTATATAAAACAAAGCGTTTCTGCCCCAAAACTCGAGCCTTGCAAAGCCATATGCGGCAAGTGAGGTTATAAAAACAATAAAAAACACGCCCACAACCGTGTAAAAAAGGCTGTTAAGAAAGTACACGCCGAAATCAGCCTGAACAAAAGCTTCAAGATAATTGCTAAAACGCCAAGATTGCGGCAAAAGCCTCATAGACGTAAAAACTTCATCCTGTGTTTTTAAAGAGGAAGAAAGCATCCAAAACACTGGAAATACGCATGTAAGCGCAACAGTGATAAGTATAACATGGGTTACAGAGTCTAAAATTCTTTTTTTTATAAGGTGTACGTTCATTTTTTTACCTGTTTAGTTTTTTTGAAACGTAAATTTGTGCGGCGCTGACAACAAGCAATACGATACCGAAAAGTATAGCCATGGCGGTAGCATAGCCGAATTCGCCATTACTCATATACTCGTAAATTCTGGTAATAGGCACGTGGGTATGGCCTGCAGGCCCGCCGCGTGTCATAGAGTATATCAGGTCAAATATTTGCATAGAACCCAAAACCGTAAGTATTGAAACCAAAGTAAATACAGGTATAAGCAAAGGCGCGGTTATATACTTAAACTGTTGCCATGCGTCTGCGCCGTCAACCTCGGCGGCTTCATAAAGGTCTTGCGGTATGGTTTGAAGACCGGCAAGAAGTATAATAAACCCGTAGCCGAATCCCCTCCACATATGCACTACCGTAACTGCTGAAAGCGCGGTGCGTATTTCGCTAAGCCATGCGAAATCCCTAAACTGCTCAAGACCGAAAGTATATACAAGCACGTGGTTTAAAATACCGTGGTTGCCGTCGTATACAAATCTCCATATAAGACCTACCACAATGCCTGACAATACAGGCGGTAAAAAGAAAATTACTCTGTAGATATTATCGCCCCTGATTTGCCTGTTAACAAGCAATGCAAGCATTAAAGCAAGCCCGTTTTGAAGAGTTAGCGATAATAGCGTAATGTAACCTGCATTTAACATTGAGCGCCAAAATATGGGGTTATAAAAAAGTATGTCTATGTACTGTTGAAAACCCACAAAAGTCATGTGTCTGTCTATGCCGTTCCATTCAAAAAAACTTAGCTGAATTGTGCGCAATATAGGGTATAAATTAAATACCATAAAAAGGATAAGCGCGGGCGCTATAAACATCATGTTATAAGCTTTTTCTTTGTTAGAAATTCTCATTTTTTATATCCTGTTTATCCCCTGCGGGCGGCTCTTGCCGCCTGTCTGTTTTTTTCTGCCTGTATTTCGCGCGCGGCAACTTCCGGTGTTCTTTCACCTATTATTATAGACTGAAGGTTAATATTTATGAAGTTTACTACCTGCCAAGCTTCTACTCTGGGAAGGGGCTCTATAGCATATGCCATGTGTTCGGAAAATATTTTAAGTAACGGGGGTAAATCTTCGGCAACTTCTTTGTTAGAAGGTATATTTAAGGTTTCACGCGCAAGGAAAGCTTGTTGCTCGGGCTCGGTAAGCCACCTTAAAAATGCTATAGACTCATCTCTTTTCGGTGATTGTTCATTTACAAAAAGGCTGGAGCCTTCCCCGCCGAATTTAAGCATTGGGTAGCGCCCTTCTTCAAGCCTTGGCAAAGGCATTACGGAAAAGTTAAGGTTAGGATTCATAGAGTTATAAACGTTTATACCCCAAGAACCGTTAAAAGCCATAGCCGCGCGTTCGGTAGCAAAAACGCGCTCGGCGTCTTTATTTACCATTGTAACTATACCGGAAGCCAAAATCCTGTGGTTGCGCATTTCTTCAAAAAGTTGCAAAACTCTAACGTAGCGCGGATCAGTATATGGTATTGTTCCGTCTATAAGACCAAGCACGCCTTCACGTCCGAAAAGATTCCATTTATAACTTGTTGCAAAAGCGTTTATAAGCCAGCCTTCACCAAAGCCCGAAACAAAAGGCTGGATACCCGCGGCACGCAAGGCTCTTCCGGCTTCAATAAATTCTGTCCATGTTTGCGGCGGGTTATAAGGGTCTAGACCTGCCCTTCTAAAAAGGTCTTTATTAAAATAAAGCATTAAAGAGTTAACATCTAGCGGTACGCCGTATATTCCAGCCGGCGCGCCCCACTGGTTGTCTTCTTCAAAAGTCATCGGTTGCAGTGCTCTTTCGAAAAGCATATCTTTCCAACCGTCGTTCATATATTCGGTAAGGTTAGCTATAAAACCCGCGTTGATAAAAGCGGCAAGTTCGCGTCTGTCGCCTTGGGGGCTGAAAATATCGGGCAAAAGCCTGCCGCTTGCGGCGGCTTGAATTCTGCTTCTGTAAACGTCTTCAGGCGCAAAAACTTCAAAAACTACGCGAAGTCCTGTTTTTTCATAATACTTTTGGGTAAGAGCGTCGAAAGCGGCTTGCCTGTCTGTCATCCAATGCCAAACGGTAATGTCTCCCCTTACTCTAGGTCTGCCGCAACCCGCTACCATAGGCAAAAGACATGCAAACAAAGCAACAACCAATAACTTTTTAAACATCAATCCCCCGAATATATTTTAATTAGTACTTTATTAATTTTAGGAACAACCTCGAAAGTTTAACAAATTATGTTTTTGCAGTCAACACTATATTTATTGAATTATTCTGTAATTTTTGAAATATCCTGCCAGTTTAAAACGGGTTTACGCGCGGCTTCAACTTCATTAAGGCGTTTTAGCGGCATTTTTTGCGGCGCGGACTTCATGTCGTCTACATTTTTAGAATCTTCAAAAATTATCTTAAGTAAAACTTCGGCAAAACGGTCTAAAGTTCGCTTAGTTTCGGTTTCGGTAGGTTCTATCATTATTGCTTCTTCTACAATTAACGGAAAATATACCGTTGGCGCATAATAGCCGTAATCTAAAAGTTTTTTTGCAATATCTAGCGTGCGAACGCCCGTGGGCAAAAGTTTTTTTGGCGCAAGCACAAATTCATGCATACATGGACTGCCTGCGGGAATATCAACTTTATCTTGAAATTTAGACATCAGGTAATTTGCGTTTAACACCGCAAGAAGCGAAGCGTCTTTTAAACCTTTGGCTCCCAGCGTTTTTATATAAGCGTAAGCTTTTAGTATTACGGGGAAATTACCGAAAAAAGATTTTATTGTTCCGACGCTTTTTTTTAGCTTGTAATTTAGCGTATATTTTTCGCCTTTCTTTTCAACCGTAGGAATAGGTAAATAGGGAGTTAAAAAACTCTTAACGCCCACAGGCCCTGCGCCCGGTCCGCCGCCGCCGTGCGGCGTGGAAAAAGTTTTGTGCAAATTAACGTGCATAATATCAAAGCCTAAATCTCCGGGGCGCACAATACCCATTAAAGCGTTAAGGTTTGCGCCGTCATAATACAAAAGCGTACCGTTAGCGTGGCAAATTTCTGCAATTTCAATTATTTCTTTTTCAAATACGCCTAATGTATTAGGCACTGTAAGCATAATGGCGGCAACTTGCGGGGTTAAAACTTCTTTTATTTTAGAAGCTTTAAGTGAACCGTCAGCCTCGCTTTGTAAAGGTATAACTTCAAACCCCGCGCTTGAAACAGACGCAGGATTAGTGCCGTGGGCGGTATCGGGCACAATAACTTTTGTGCGGTTTTGTTTCAGGCTTTTAAAATATTCGGCTATCATTAGAAGGGCGCAAAACTCGCCTTGCGCGCCTGCGGCAGGCGCAAGCGTAAATTCATCCATGCCGGTAATTTCGCAAAGGTCTTTTTGCAAGC
>WQVR01000044.1 GCA_009785775.1 Candidatus Proendomicrobium guianensium | reverse complement strand
TGGATGGACTGGAACGTAAATTATCTTGTCCGCTTTAGAACGGCTCGAAACAGCTTTGCCTTAGCAGATACCGGCGGTACTGAAACAAGCAGAATTTTATTTGATAACTATATGTCGTTTTTTAACCTTGCAAATATGTCTGTGCGCAATTTTGTAGCTTATGACTTTACTAACAGTAGCCGTCCCTGGCAGCCTTTGGTAACGGAAGTTATGGCGGTGCCAAGCTCCAGATTTTCACTGTATTTAAGATATGTGCAGTCTTTAAACCCTAATAAATTCAGTAGTTTTCAAATGGACTCAAGAATAGGAAATCTTGAAAGGGCTTATTTAAACCTTGGCGTTTTTTATCAAGACTTTTTGCCCGGCGAAATAAATTTTGTTACAGGCGTAGGTATGTGGCTTACCCCTAAATGGCGGGTTGACTACCTTGTAAGGTTTAGGCAGTCTTTAAGTACCAGCTTTATGTCTACCAATGACCAAGAGGTAAGAATTTACAGAGACTTACACTGCTTTAACTTAGGTGTTGCCGCGCGCTTTAGAGGCGGTTATGGCGACGTGTTTTTTAGGTTTAACATGAAAACCAATATGCCTTTGTTTGCAAGGCAAGATGATATAGTAGACCATTGGTTTTACCCTTGGCGATAATTTTACTTCAGCCGGCTTTACCCAATGCCCAAAAAGATGAAGCAAAAAAGTAAGCAATCTCCTAAACATCCGTAATGAAATTGAAACTATCAATAAAATCCTGTAAATAAGGCATTTTAAAGCTTTAGGTTATTGGTTTTTTAATTATTCTTAACAATAACCCAAAAAGGCGCTGTTATTGTTTTATGCCTTATTGACCGTAAAATAATTTTCGTATATAATAAAAATATGGATTTGAAAAAATATATTAACATTGATGATAAAGCTATAAAATCAAAAAAAATAGTTTTTTGCGAAAGTTTTGATTTGCGCGTGCTTGAGGCCGCAAGCCGTCTGGCGCGTGATGAAGCTTGCAAAGTGTGCATTGTGTCTGAAAATGCGCTTAAAACTGAAAGTATTGCCGAGTCTGTGGGTATTGATTTGTCCAAAGTTGAAGTTATAGGAATAGAACTTCAAGCCTTAAACCATGAAAAAATAGAAGCCTTTATAGCCCACCGCGTGCTTAAAGGCGAAACGAAAGAAGAAGCGCTAAGCCACCTTCAAACTCCTTTGTACTATGCGCTGATGTACTTAAAAAACGGTTTTGCCGACGCTTTTCTTTGCGGCGCTGTTTATGACAGCGCGGATGTTTTGCGCGCCGCGCTATCTGTTGTAGGCATAGCGCCGGGCAGCAAACTTATATCTTCATATTTTTTAATGATACCTCCGCCAAACCATACGGCTATTACAGAGCCTGTACTTTTTGCAGACTGTGCTGTAAATCCCGTGCCTATGGCTTTGGGGCTCGCCGATATAGCCGTACAAACTATAAAAAATTTTAAAAAACTTTTTCCGGCGCGTATCGTAAACGCGGCGTTTTTGTCTTTTTCAACGCTTGGAAGTTCCCAACATTCAAGCCTTTCAAAAGTGATAGACGCAACCGCCATGATAAAAGAACACTTTCAAGACGATAAAATTGTAAATATAGAAGGCGAGGTGCAATTTGACGCGGCAATAATGCCCGTTGTAGCGCGCCGCAAAGCTCCCGACTCTAAAGTTTGCGGGCATGCCAATGTGTTGATTTTTCCTGATTTAAACTCGGGCAATATAGGTTATAAAATTGCCGAACGCTTGGGCGGTTTTAACGCGGTAGGCCCGATTATACAAGGGCTTGCCCTTCCCGTAAGTGATTTAAGTCGCGGCGCAGACGCGGAAGATATCTACAATACCGCGCTTCTTATGCTTGTATAAAATACTATACATAACAATAAAAAAGCCGTCGGCAAATTTCTAAATTTGCCGACGGCTTTTTTAAATACTAGTTACTATATATCTTTGTAGGATACTACCATGTTTCTTCCGTTTTGTTTTGCATGGTAAAGGGCTTTGTCGGCGGCAGAGGTTAATTCTTCTACTGTGGTGCCGTCTTCGGGGTAGCGGCTTATGCCGATACTTATACTTATTGAAAATTTATTGTCGTTTTGTTCAAAGCCTTTTTGTCTTACAAGACTTCTTATGGTTTGAGCAATCTCGTAGGCTTGCTCCGGGTCAATCATGGGAAGCAAGGCTATAAACTCTTCACCGCCATAACGGCCTACAAGGTCTCCGGGGCGTACGCAGTTAAAAATTGTTTTAGCAACCGCGCACAAAACTTTATCTCCCGTGAGATGTCCGTAAGTGTCATTGATTTTTTTAAAAAAATCAATATCCATCATGAAAATGCAAAAACCGCCTGAATATCTTTTTTCTCTTTGAATTTCAGATTGGAAACGCTCCATAAAATAGCGCCGCAGGTAAAGTCCGGTAAGCCCGTCGTTACGGCTACGCTTGCGCACTTCGGTAAAAAGGTTTATGCGTTTAACGCCAAGGGCAACGTGCGGGGCAAAAAGCGAGCCCTCTTCAACGTAGTCTAGCCCGTCGGCTTCATCTACTTCAAGTATTACGCAAGCAAGAAGCATATTTTCATTTCGCAGAGGCCAGTATACAATGCTTGACGTTTCATCTATCCATACCGGACGCTCAGCAATTACGGCTGAAATTTCATGCTCTAGAGTTTTAGCGCCGCTAAGGTATGAAGCCCATGCGTCTTTTTTTAAAATGTCGCTAAAGGCAACGGGTTGCCACTGTGACGCATTGCGGCTGAAAATACTTATAGATTTTACGCCGTGGCGCTTAGACAAAAGCGTCATAAGCGTGTTAAAAGAATCTTCAATTTGGGTGCTTGTTAAAAAGTCGCGCGCTACAAGATACAGTTGCATAATACGTTCTATACTGTCTTCAAGGCGTTTTTTTTCTTTGTCGTAAATGTTGTGCTCGCTAATAAGCCCGTCGTAAATGTCTTTAAGTTTTCTGTTGCGCGCGCTAAAGGCGCTTTCTTCCTTTTGCCATTTATGCGCGTAGTAGTAAGGTATTGGAAAAACCAAAAAAAGTAAAAGTAAAAATATCGCGCAAAAAACCAGATTGTAGGGATAAAAAGTTACAACTATGCTTATTGCGGCAATAGCCATACACGCCGCAAAAAGCCGCTTGGCTTTTAAAGCAAAGTGCATACCAAAAGCAAACAACGCAAACGCCAGTAAAAGCCGCGCAATGTCAAGCGTTAGCAAGCTGTACAAAATAAAAAAATTGGCTAATGCAAGCGCAAACTGTAAATAAACATTACTTAAAAGTTTGTTCATAAGCTTATTTTGTTGGGCGTGCAGACCCTGTTTCTCCCCAATTTTTTAGCGCTATAAAGGGCTGAATCGGCACTTTTTAAAAACTCTTCGGATGTTGTATGTTTTAATCTGCTAAGTTCCACAAACCCTATGCTTATGGTTACTTTAAGCTGTACGGGTTTAAAACTTTCAATAGGTACGAAAAAGCGTTCTTGCTCTATTGTCAGGCGTACGGTTTCAAGTATTTTTTTTGCGGCGGAGGTATCTGTGTTTAACATAATAACGCCGAATTCTTCGCCCCCGTAGCGTGATAAAATATCTGTTTCGCGAAAGCGCCTGCGCAGCAGGGAGGCAATGTTTGTAAGTATAATGTCGCCCGCGGCATGACCGTATGTGTCATTAATTTTTTTAAAGAAATCTATGTCTAGTAAACACACGGTAAGCGGCAGGGAATTATCTTTGGCGCGCTTAATTTCTTCAACAAGGCGTTCTTTAAAAAAAGTTTGCGTAAAAAGTCCGGTAAGCCCGTCTGTAACGGCAAGATCTTGCGTTTTTTGATACAAAAGCGCATTATACAAAACAGTGGTTATAGTGCCTGATAAAATTGAAAGAAGCCTTAAGTCTGAGTCGTCAAAAGCATTTGCTTCTGGCGCAGTGCCGCGCAAAATACCCCAAAATGAACCGTTAAGTTCTATGGGTATGGCAAGTACGGACAAAAACTTACCATAAGAATTTATAAAGCGTTTATCAAGCGATAAGTCGTTTACTAAAAGCGGCAGTCCCGTAACCTTAACGTAACGCGCGAATGCGTCTGCCTGAATGCTTTTTTTTAGCTGCCAGTTGCCTTTGCCTATAAACTTGGCGGCAAGTTCTCCCGCAAGGTCTGCAATATCTTTTTCGTTTAAGGAGGCTTCGAAAGACTGTATCATTTTGCCCAGTGTTTGAAAATTTTTAATTTTCTGGCCTATAGCCGAACACTTTTTTTTGTTGGAAATAATTTCAGATTCTTTTAAGGCGATAGCCCTGTCTAAAACTTCGTATTCTTCGTCTGAGCCGTTATGTAGGGAAATATAATTTTTGCGGTGGTTATCTATTAAAAAAAACATTGCTATAAGCCATAGTATTTGAAAAATCAGTATAAAGCGTTCAACGCCTGAAAGCCCTATTATAAAAATGCTAAAAAGTCCGGTAAGAGCGGTAAAAGTAAGCAACACGCCCGCATAAACCGGCCCTGAAACTAAATACAATGCTAAAATAAGAAAAAATATTAAAGGTAAAACAAAGTTTGGAAACTGTACAAAATAAACTGCCCATATAATAAAAATTATGCCGCTAAGCACAGGAAGCCCTATGGCGGCAAAAACTTCATATAAATTTGACTTGTTAATTGAGGATATTTCTTTCATTTTTATATTTTATAAGCAGGGCGGCTTCAACTTTCGCCCTAAGGTTTTCATCTGTAATAGCAAAACTTCTTTCCCAAGTTCCGTCTTGGGGGCTTGCAGGCCAGCTTATCCAAAGCCCTCTGGAAGACTCCATAACTCTGCACTCTACCTCAAGCGAATTGTTAAAAACTACGCTTGCTAAAGCCCTTGTATGTTGAAAGTTTACCCTGTTAAACTTGATTATTCTAAAACTTACGCTTTCTGCTGAAACTTCTGCTTCGGTAGTATCGTTTTCTAAAGCGCTTACAAGGTAATTTCTAAAATTTCTGTTAGTGATAAAAAACTGTCTGCGATTTCTTGCCAAATCCTGGCGCTCGTGGAAAAGAACATTAGTTTGCCCGTGCATTGTAAAAAGTCTTGCGCCGCGTACTAAAAGGGCATTGTTAAAGGTAATGTCAAATATATTATTATCTTTTGAAATACCGGTTACCCTTAAACTTTGACAAAAGCCGTATTGGGCAAAACACAACAAAAAGAACAAAGCCAACATAAACCTTTGTGATTTGTAAATCATATTAAAAATCAGCCTTTTTTTCAATGATTTTTTGTGGTTTTTTTTGAAAAATAATCGAAAAAGTATGCAACATTATCTGCGGCATTATTGCCAAGTTTAAAGTAATAGGCATTTTTGCATTTAAGCAAGAACCGACATGAGGTAAAAAATCTGCACGCCCCTATATAAAACTTCACAAAAAAATCTTTAAAGGTAAGTTTAATAAAAAATTCAACTACCTGTGGTATGCCGTAGCCGGATATAAGGTTTTTTAACAATACGGGTGAAGCTGAAATTTTAGAAATTTTTTTTAAAGCACCTTTATTTGTCCAGAAGCGGTCGGCGCATATAAGGTTTACAGGTATTGTGCGGCGTGCCTTATCGCAGGCGGCAAGTTCTACTTTGTTTTTAAAATATTCATATGATACAAGGCGCTTAGCATTATGGGTTGAGCGTTTAAACATTGTAATGTATTTATTGTCTATGCCTTGGGTGCTGTCTGTTTCGCATATGCCAAGGCGCACGGGAAAAGGTAAAACTTCACCCTTGGAGTTTATAAGGGGGGTATCGTCTGAAAGCATTTTTACTTCGGGGTTTTTCATGGCTTCTATTAAAAAAGTTGTTTTTCCGCCGCCTGAGGGAAGCATTAAAACAAAAATATTATTTCTGTAGGAGAATGCCGCGGCGTGTAAGCGGTGAATGCCTTTTAAATCTAAAAGTTCGCCCGCGCGCGAATGTATAAACAAATAGCTTATTTCGTAAAGCAGGTCTGTGTCTTTAGAAAATATTTTACCGTTTCCGCTTTTAAAGCTGTATATGGATAAAGCTTTGCCTTTATAGTCTGTGTAGCGGGTGCTTTTATAATCGTAGCTTATGCAGTTTTCTTTATAAACTTTTGCTTTTGCGCGCGGAAGTTTTGAATAATCAGGTAATATGCTGTGTATTTCAAGTTTTACATTTGCTTGTTTCGCGTTTTTATAAGATAGGTTGTTGCCTGCGGGACAAAAAAATGCAAAGTCTGATTCAATGCGCTCTACGGTTTTTGAATCTCCCGAAACTTCAACCGTTACGCCGTAAAAATTTAAGAGAATTTTTTTTGAATTTTCCATATTAACCTTTTTATCGTTGCAAAAATTATGCCGGTACCGTAAGCAAAATGTATTGTAAAAGCTATAAAAGCAATTTTGAAAGTTCCTGAAATCCTACCGCCGTTTTTTTTGGAAATAGGGTAAGAATTAAGTGTGTAATATAATATGGGAGGTAAAAATAAAAACAAGTTTACAATATAAAAACTTATACAAATATAAACAACAAGCGCTGCCGGCGCTAAATGGTACCATTGCAGAGTGCCTTTTGAAAAAGCTGGAAGTAGCCCCCTGCCATATCCTGAATTAAAAAACTGTTGTATAAGACCCAAAAAATCTTGCCTGCGGCTGTGGTAAACAATTAAATCCGGGCAGTACAGGGCTGTAAGCCCCAAGTTTATGGCTTGCGTTATAAGCAGGTTTTCTTCGGCGTAAAAAAGCTTTGTTTCAAAAGTCAGTCCGCTACTTGTAAAAACTTCTCTGCGGAAAGCCATATTACACAAAATAAGCCTGGAATCAGAAGTAACTGAATTGTCCCCCGCGCTTTTATAACGATAAGTCATTTCTCCTGAAACAAATTCTGATTCAAGCGCGATACCCTGAAGTCTTTCAAACTCGTTTGAACTTTCCAGCGGTGTAAGATTAGGCCCGCCTATAATTGAAACATCAGGGTATTTTTTAAAAAGATTTTG
>WQVR01000043.1 GCA_009785775.1 Candidatus Proendomicrobium guianensium | reverse complement strand
TCCCGACGGACGGCAAATTTTATTTACCTCATACCTGCACGGTAATCCGGACTTATTTGTTTTAGACCTTGCCCGCCAACGCCGCCATGCAGTTTCGCAGTTTCAGGGCTTAAACTCAGCCGGCACTTTTTCACCGGACGGGCAATCAATACTTTTAACGCTTTCAAGGGGCGCGCACCCTAATCTTTTTTTAATCAACACTCAAGGTGAAATTTTAAGGCGCCTTACCGAGGGCAGGGCAATAGCTACAAGCCCTACTTTTGCGCCAAACGGCCGTGAGTTTGCTTTTATATCAGACCGCGGCGGTAACCCGCAAATTTGGCTTATGAGCATTGAAGGCGGCAATTTAAGGCGTTTAGATATACCTCAAAGTACGGCGTCTCCCGCATGGAGTCCGCGCGGCGACAAAATAGCTTTCGCTATGAGAGGCCCCAGAGGCACTTTTGATATTGCCGTTTACGAATTGCAAACCTCAAGAATAATCCGCCTTACAAATAATGCGCGCTCAAACGTAAACCCCACGTGGTCTCCCGACGGAAGATTTTTGGTTTTTTCGTCTAACAGAACAGGCAGGTGGGAATTATACATAATGGCAATAGACGGTTCAGGCACAAGAAAACTTGCGGAAATTCCGGGAAATTCATTTACGCCGGCATGGTCGCCTTATTTATAGCAGGGGGAAAATAACAAATGTTTGAAGGTCAAGGGGCGCTAGCATTACTTCGAATGGGCGGCGTAACTATTTACGTTTTGCTTTTTATATCGGTAATTTCTTTTACCATAATGTTATACAAAGGTCTGGAGTTTTGGCTTAAAAAAAGGGTCAATCGTAAAGCGTTTTTAGCAGATATTCTTGGTAAACTTAAACGCGGTGACTCTAATGCCGCAATAAACCTTTGCGAGCGTACAAACTCTCCCATGGCGCCTGTAATAAAGGCGGGGATAGAGGCGCGCTTTGAAAACCGCCCTGATATCGGCGAAGCAATGAGCCGCGAAATCGCAATAGAAGCAACAAGCCTTGAAAAATTTACCACGGTGCTTGGCTCTATAGGTAGCGTTTCCGTCTACATAGGGCTTTTAGGCACGGTATTTGGCATTATGCGCGCTTTTGACGCTATGTCTGCTTCAGGCTCGGGCGATGTGGCTGTTGTAATAGCCGGCGTTGCCGAAGCTTTAATAACCACCGCTGCGGGGCTGGTGGTCGCAATACCTGCCATTGTAGCGTTTAACCTATTTGTTAAAACAATAGACAAGTTTGTTACGGATATGGAATACTGCGCCAGCGCCATTGAAGAGTTTTCGCACAACTTTAAACGAGAGCAGTACCAAAATAATGAGACGCCTTAAAAGAAGAAAAGCCGCCGCCATTACCGACATTAACATTACGCCTTTTACGGATGTGGCGTTGGTGCTTTTAATTGTTTTTATGATAGTAATGCCTATGCTTAACCAGCCAAGCATTGAAGTAAACTTGCCCACGGTGGAAACAACAAATGTTACTCAAGTTACAAATGTTGAGGTTTTAATAGACAGGCACGGGCGCGTTCATATCGGCGGAAGAAATGTTCACGATAATTACGTTGAAGAAACCATACGCGGCCTTATTGCCGCAAATCCCGACGGGCCTGTAATAATAAAGGGCGACGGGCAAGCCAGCTATGACAGCGTAATAAGGGTTGTAAACAAAGCTAAGCGCGCGGGCGCTTCAAGGTTTGCTTTGGCAGTAGAATTAGACAGATGAAAAAAACTAACGTTATTGTATCGGCTTTTGGGCAAATACCCAAGGCATATATAAAAAAACTTAATATTTTACTGGCAGGCTTAAGCGCGTTTGTTTTAGGGTCTATAATTTTTTATAACCCCACGCCGCTTTACGATATTATAACTGAAAAATCTGTTGAAGGCTTTGGCTTAACGTGGCCGGCTATAAGGTTTTTTATAGAGCCGTTTTACGCTTTCAGCTATTACATGCAAACCTTAGAGCGTACATTTTACGGGTACGCTATTGCTTCGTGGCTGGCGTGGCTTTTGATTTTTTCTTTTGGCTCAAGCATGTTAAAGAAAGAGCCTTTGAAAAAAGCTTTTGTCAAAGCGTTGGTATTTTTTTTGTGTTTTATCACCTTGGCGGTGGGAATTCTTTTATTGCGTATTCCGGGCGCGCGTCTTTGGGCGCCTGAGGGAAAAAGCATTATATGCATACATTCGCATACGGCTTCCTCTCATGACGGTATAATAACTCCAAGGACTGCCCTAAGGTATTTTCGGGCGCATGGTTATGACAGTTTTTTTATAACCGAGCATAACCATACCGAGGGGTTCTTGAGGTTTCCTGAAAGCGCCAGATTTGACAGAGTTTTTCCCGGTATGCAAATGTCTGCAAGAGACGGCGTTTCGGTTTTAATACTTTCAGGCACGGAGTTTAACGGCGATAAATTCCGTCATATGTATCTAAGAGAAATAGTAGCCCGCGCGCACGAGTACGGAATGCTTGCCATAATGCCGCATTACTGGAAGTGGGGGCATTTTAGCTTAGAGCAGCTTAAAGATTTAGGCATAGACGGTTTTGAAGTTTATAATAACGGCTACAGAAATATTTCGCAAGAGCGCCGCCGGAATTTAATAGAGTTTTGTAAAAATAATGATCTTATGATGTTTGCCGTTACGGATTATCACGGCTGGGGTTTTGTTACAGACGCTTGGACTGTTGTAGAAGGGCAAGCGCGCGGCGGAAAGCTTTTCGACGTTTTAAAATCAAGGCCGCAAACTTGGCTTGTAACAAATAGAGGCGAGCAAAGCGCAAGTTTAATAAGGTTTGTTTTTGAACCATTGGCTTTTTTATATTATTATCTTAAAGAAGCCCCGCCTAAACACGTCATAAGCTTTGTTTTAGGCATTGCTTTGCTGTACTTGTTAAGCTTATTTGGTTTTGCGCGCAAGTTTGTTTACGTTTTACCTTTAGTGTTTTCTGTAGGGTTTGCGGGGCTTAGCATAAAATATTATTTTTTGTGGACAGGTTTTAGGCAGACAAACTGTGTTATACTAGACACCGTTGTGCCTGTTCTTTTCGGATTAAGTTTGTTTTGGTTTTTAGCATGGTACTTTGCATATAGGAAAAAAATATGACAAAAATATTCAACCCCAGAAATACAGTAATTTTTGTTGCTTTAATAGTGCTTTGGAAAGCATTTTTAAGCTATGTTTTAGAACTTCACCCGGATGAAGCTTATTATTGGCTTTGGTCTAGGCGTTTAGCTATGAGTTATTATGACCATTCGCCCATGGTTGCCTACTTTATAAGGCTTACCACATTTTTTAGCCACAATGAACTTGCCGTGCGGTTTTCAACCATTATAGTAACCGTTATTTTAAGTTATGTTATATTTAAGTTTACAAAAAAGATATTTTCTGCAACGGTTATAAGTTCGGCAGATGTTAACTCTACAACGCTTGCAAGTGCGGCGGTGGTTCTTTTAAACACATTGCCGATAATGCTTGTGGGTTCTATAGTTATTACGCCCGATACGCCGCTTCTTTTGTTTTATGGCTTAGCGCTTGTAAGCCTTTACAATTTTATCAGCTATGAAAAAACAAAAGACATTTACTTTACCGGGCTTTTTTTGGGGCTTGCAATGCTGTCAAAATATACAGCATTATTCTTTTTGCCATGCCTTTTGCTATACATGATTAGCGTTAAAAAATTTCACTGGTTTAAAAATCCGCATTTTTACGGCGCGGGTTTGCTCGCGTTGGCAATTTTTTCGCCGGTATTAATATGGAACACGCAACACGGTTGGATATCTTTTAACCATCAGGTAACAAACAGGCTTACCGACGCTACTTTTAGATTTGGCAGAGTTGGCGACTATTTAGGCGGGCAAATGCTTGCTTTCGGCCCTGTAGTTTTTGTGCCGGCTTTTTTAGGCGGTATATACACGTTTTTTTGCGCGCTAAAAAAAGCCAATGCTAAAATGATGTTTAACGCCAAAATACTATTTTTGTTAAGTTTTGCTTTGCCGCCGATAGTGTTTTTTATATTTGTAGCATTAAAACGCAATCCGGGCGCAAACTGGCCGGCTTTTGCGTATATTCCTTTAAGTATTTTTACGGTTTACTATTTACTTAACGGCGGCGAATTTAAAAAGAAACTTTTAACGTGGGGCATAGCGCTAAACGTTGTGCTTTGTATAATTGTAGGGCTTAATACAAAATATTCATTTATACCGCTTGCAAGAATTTCACATACCCAAGCTATTGCCGACGCAACAAATTGGTTTGGCGGTTGGAGAATGCTTGCGGACAAACTTTTATACAAAGACGTAAAACTTGCCATTGCAAATTCACATCAAAGGGCGGCAATAATTTCCTACTATACAAGGGATAAAATATTTACCGTTGTTGAAGGCCCGCGCCTTAACCATTTTGCTTTTTGGCCGGTGCCCGAGCATTTAAAAACAGAAAGAACCGCTATTGTAGATATAGACCACCGCATGAACAGGGATTTTTCAGAACTTGAATATATGGGCGCTACGGTTTTCAGGCATTATCGTTACGGCATACCCATAAGGCAGTATGCCATACGCATTGTTATGCCCGAACAAGTGGAGCAGGAAATTTATAATGGGGAAGAAACAGAAGAAACGTATGAGGTAGCTACACAATGATAAATGCCAATACTAAAGTTATAGCTATTTTTGGCAGTCCTATAGAACACTCATTATCGCCGTTAATTCAAAATGCGTGGCTAAAAGAGGCTGGTTTGAATTTTGTGTATACGGCTTTTAATGTGCCTGCGCAAAATTTAAAAAATGCCGTTTTAGGCGCTAGTGGTATGGGCTTTAAAGGCATTAATATTACAGTGCCGCATAAAGTAAATGTTTTAAAATATGTAGACGGTGTGGAAACCGCCGTTAAAGTTATAGGGGCTGCAAATACCATCACAATTGAAGACGCAATATTAACCGCCTATAATACCGACTATATGGGTTGCATAGCAGACTTAAAAGCAAATAAGGCAACAATAAAAAATAAAAAAGTTTTTCTTTACGGTGCGGGCGGTGCGGCAAGGTCGGTTGTTTATGCTTTAAAAGCTTTAGGCGCGAAAGAAATTTTTGTTTCTAATATTGTAGATAAAGACGCTTTAGTTTTTGCTAAAGAGTTTGGGATAAGCGCGGTACAAAGCGGCGGTGAAAACAAAGTTTTAGAAAGTTGCGAGGTTTTTATAAACGCTTCGTCTTGCGGTATGTGCCCTAAAGACAAAATGCATTTTGAAGTAAAAGCTTTGCCTAAAATAAGTTTAATTTACGATCTTATCTACGGCAAAAAAACGCCATATTTAGCGCTTGCAAAAAAACACAAGATAAAATATGTTTCAGGCGAGGGTTTTTTGGTGCGCCAAGCCGCTGAGGGTTTTAAGCTTTGGACCGGTATTTACCCGAATGTTTCAAAGGGGCTTGCGCTTTTAAAAAAACATGCCTGACAGCAGGCGCGAAGGAGAGTAAAAGTGGTTCTGAAAATTTTAAAATTTCCCATAATTTTTGTATTAATAAGTATTCTTGCATATTGGTTTATTGTAACTGTCGGCAATATCGCCGCGCATGCTGAGGTGTCGGCTATCGGAATATCTGTGCTAACAGGTTTTTTGCTATGCGCTGCTTTTGCGGTATTAGACTTTTTGTTGTCTGATGCGCCGCAAGAATGCGCTGTTATAGACTTAAGCGCTATTATAGACGGCAGAGTTTTAAATATGGCGCAAAAACAAATTTTAGCAAATACTTTTATACTGCCTGAGTTTGTAATTAAAAAACTCGGGCTTCTTAGCCGTTCTAAAGATACTCACACAAAAAACCGCGCGCGTAGGGGTTTAAATATTTCTGAAAAGTTGTTAAAAATGCCAAACGTAAAAAAAATGAACTTTAATAAAGGTTTAACGGATGAAGAAAAAGCCGTGTTTCTAAGCAAAAAGTTAAATGCAAAGCTTATCACGGCAGATTTTAACACAAGCAAAATGGCAAGTTTAAAACACGTAAAAGCTTTAAATCTTAACGATTTAGGACACGCTTTTAAAAGCGTAATGTTGCCGGGTGAAATTTTAAACGTTTTTGTTGCAAAAGAAGCCAAAGAACAAGGCCAAGCCCTTGCCTATATAGACGACGGTACCCCGATAATTATAGAAGACGGCAAAAAATTTATAGGCAAAAAAATTGAAGTTACGGTTAAAAGCCTGTTGCAAACCTCAAATTCTAAAATGCTTTTTTGTCGCGCAAAAGGCAATAATTAAAATATGAAAGTTGCGGCAATAATTGTTGCTGGCGGTAAAGGTATACGCTTTGGCGGCAGCGCCCCCAAGCAGTTTTTAAAACTTGCGGGCATTGATGTTTTCTTGCACAGTGTTGAAACTTTTAACGCTTTAAAATTTGTTAAACAAGTTATTGTGGTTGTGCCGGAAGGTTATGAAAACTACACTGAAAAACTTTGCTTAAAATATAAAAATACCGTTGTTGTTACAGGCGGCGCTCAAAGGCATAATTCCGTAAAAAACGGGCTTGCCGCCTTAAATAAAAATATAGATATTGTAGCTATACATGACGGCGCCCGCCCGCTAACGCTCCCCTCAGATATTACAAGTGTATGTAAAGCGGCGCTAAAATACAGTGCAAGCTTACTTGCCACACCTGCTGTCGACAGCATTAAATTTTCAGAGAGTGACGGTTTTGTTTGTCGTAGTATAGAGCGTTCAAAAATTTATATGGCGCAAACTCCGCAGGTTTTTAAAAAAGAAATTATTTTAAAAGCCTATGCTTCCCCGTTAGCCGCAAAGGCTGTAATTACAGACGACGCGCAATTAGTTGAAAAGTTTTCTAAAGTTAAAATTGTTGTGCCTGTAGGGGAAAATTTTAAAATAACATCAAGGGCAGACTTAGAAGCCGCAAAACTTGTACTAAAGAAACGCGCAAAGGAAATGTAAATGTTTGCAGGGTTAGGTTATGACGTTCACAAATTTAAAAAAGGGCGCAAGCTTTTTCTTGGCGGGGTTGAAATACCCGCACTTATGGGTTTAGACGGATACTCT
>WQVR01000042.1 GCA_009785775.1 Candidatus Proendomicrobium guianensium | reverse complement strand
TTCCACAACACGCGCAGGTGGCGGCGCTGTGGGCAAAACAGGCATTGTCGGAGTAACAGGCCTTACTTCCTCAACGCGGGCAGGCAACGTGACAGGCGCAACAGGAGGCGCCGGACGCGTATGTGCAGGCGGAGGTGTTACTTCTACAACGTGAGCATACGCCGCTAGCGGTTGTACTACGTGTACATCAGGCGCATGAGCAGGCACATGTATAGACGGCATAGTTCTAAAGGGCATCTGCTCTCTTGTAGCGGGAGGCAACTGAACAGGCGTATCTTCAGTTAACGTTATAACAGTGCCTTCAAGCAAAATCGGTTGAGAGTGAACAGGAGCCGCTGTAATTCTTCCGGAAGGGTCTCCTAAAAATACCAAACTCATATTATCGGAGGTAATTTCTCTGATAAAAGTATGCCTTGACGGAAAATTGTGAAGCGGAGATTCTACAGAAATTACAAAACTTTCACCCATGGTTAAATTGTTAAATACAAATCTGCCTGCCGAATCTGTTTGCGCTTGCTCTAAAATTTCACCTAGAGCGCTTGAAGCGCTTACGGTAACGCCTGCTAAAGGCTGGCGGGTACGCCTATTTAGCACCTCGCCGCCAATACTTACGGCGACACCAAAGTTTACTTCCGTATAACCCATTACAATAATTCTTCTACTATCCGGCGCAAAAGTATAGCCTTGCCTTTGCGCTGTAATAGTATATTGCCCGCGGGGAACACGCATAGTAAATAAGCCTCTTCTGTCAGTTGTAGCATGTGCGGAAAAATGAGGGCTTGTTGCTTCCACTCTGACATCTCTTATGCCTCTGCCGGCATTACTGACTCTGCCTGTAATGCTCACAAGGGCTTGTTGCCCTTGGGGCGAAGCTGCCGCAACACTTGCAAATACCGACACAAACATAAAGGCAAGAAAAAGGTTTACTATAGTAGCGGACTTAAAAATTTTGCCCATGAGGCCTCCGTATAAATAATAGAAAATGACAAAGCAAAAATACACGCTTGTCATTACGTGTAAACTCGTATTAGATTTTATCAAAATTGATTGATTTTTCCAAGTGGTTAGCGCATTAAAATCAGGAAAAATTAAGAAATGTTAAAAGGAAACAGCAGGGCTTTTTACATTAAATCTGTTTGTCAGGATTTTCAATTTTATCTGTGCTGCTTGATTTTACTTCTACAATACATTCTTCCGCGCGTTTAGGGCTGGCTTTGGTAACGGTTATTTTAATATTTTTATATTCGAAATTATCGCCTTTTTTGGCAAGCCCGCCTAATGTGTCGGTAATCCACCCGCCGACAGTCAGCGAATCAGCCTCGCCTTCTATGCCAAAATATTTAAACATTTCGTAAATATCGGCTGTGCATATAACCTTATGTTGATTATTGCCAAGGTTTGTAAATTTTTCAATATACTCATCGCTTTCGTCCCAAATATCGCCGACTATTTGTTTAAGAATATCATCCATTGTTACAAGCCCCTGTGTGCCGCCAAACTCGTCTACCACAATAGCCATATGCATTTTTTTCTTTTGAAGCAGCTTAAACAGTTCCGCCGCTTGGGTTATAAGAGCCGTATATATAACAGGCGCGATTACGTTTTCCAAAGAAGAAGCGGCTTTGCTAGCCGTGCATTTTAAGAAATTTTTTATATATACCACGCCTACTATATTATCTATATTTTCTTCATAAACAGGCAAGCGGGAATATCCGCTTTTTACAAAAATGTCGGACACTTCTTCGATACTCGCACTTTTTGGAACGCCCAAAATATTTGCGCGCGGCGTTAAAATATCTTCCACCAATAAATCGTTAAATTCTATGGCATTGCTTATACGAAGAGAGTCTGCTTCCGTAATCAACCCTTCTTCCTGCGCCTCTTCTACAACATAAAGTAACTCTTCGCCGCGAAAACCTACCTCTTCCGTTACTTTTTCTTTCGGCAAAAACTTGGCGTTTAAAAATTTCTTTGCCTTAACCAAAAGCAAATTAACGGGTTTTAAAACTGTAATCATTACCCATACATACGGCGCGATATGCAAAGCAAATTTTTCAGGTGCCTGCTTTGCCATACTTTTGGGAAAATCGTCTGTAAGCACCACGGCTAAAACCGTCATAACAATACCCGAAGCAACTGCGCCGGTTTCTCCCATAAACTGCATAAACCAAAAAGTAGACATTGTGGCGGCAAGAAAGTACAAACCATAACCGCACACAAGCATGGTGGTAATAATTTCGTCAAAACGCCCGTGCAGTTTTAAAACTAATGCCGCCCGTTTATCGCCGTTTTCAGCCATAGACTTAACGCGTGCGCGGTTTAAAGACGCAAAAGACATCTCAACAACACTGGCAAAAGACATAGCCAGTATTAAAGCTGCCATAATAAGTATTACATAAAGCACGTCTACAACATACATAACAGATAAACTCCCTTAAAACTTCTATAGCCTTATTATAGCAAGAAAGATTTACCCGCGCAAATTTCACGCTAAAATATACAAAAACAAAAAACGCCCGAGGGATTCTTAGGCGTTTTTAAATATTTTAAAATTTGTTTTATATTTTTTGTTTCATCAGTGCGAAATATTTTAAATTTATGCGACGCTTGCGGAGGCGACGTGTACAAGCCAAGCCTATTTAGCAAAGTATTTTTAGTTTGGACAAGAAAGAGGTTGGCAAAATTTAAAGGCAAACTAGCGGTTTTGCGAAGAGATTTTTCTTTATACGAGGCGCGCCGCAACGAAGTTTACATAGCGAAAGCGTAAACGAGTTGCGGCGCAACAAAGTAGAAAGGAAAATATTAAAGCAAAACTACCATTTGTAGTGGGCAAATGCCTTATTAGCTTCCGCCATTTTATGCGTATCTTCACGCTTTTTCATTACTGCGCCTTCTTTTTTGCTTGCGTCTATTAATTCTTGGGCAAGCTTTTCAGACATAGGCTTACCGCTTTTTTTGCGGGAAATATCCGTAAGCCAGTTTATTGCAAGCGTTGTGGAGCGCACCATGGGAACTTCCATAGGAATTTGATATGTCGCCCCGCCCACGCGCCTTGGGCGCACTTCAAGCAAAGGACGCGCGTTTTCTATGGCGCGTGAAAAAACTGAAAGAGGATCTTCGCCGGTTTTTTCTTTTATGATATCAAAAGCGGTGTACATTATTTTTTCCGCCGTGCTTTTTTTGCCTTCAAAGTTAAGCTTGTTTATAAAGCGTGCAAGCAGCACCGAATTAAACTTGCTGTCGCCGGTTGGCAAACTTCTGCGTTCTCTTGGTTTTAATGCTTTACGTGGCATTTTTTCTTACCCTCTTGAGGCCAATGACCTCTTTTATAATTATTTTTTATGTTTATTTTATATTTTAAACCAAACTTATCCTACCGCACCACTTATTGCCTGTAGGCGCAACCTACTTTTTTGCGGCGGCTTTAGCTTTTTTAGCGCCATATTTAGAGCGTGACTGTTTACGGCCGTCTACGCCTGTAGCGTCTAATGTGCCGCGCACAATATGATATCTTACGCCCGGCAAATCTTTAACCCTGCCGCCGCGTATAAGCACTATGGAATGCTCTTGCAAATTATGTCCCACGCCGGGAATATATGACGACACTTCATGCCCCGAAGTAAGCCTTACACGCGCAACTTTTCTAAGCGCCGAGTTAGGTTTTTTAGGAGTTGTAGTATAAACTCTGGTGCAAACTCCGCGGCGTTGCGGGCAATTTCTTAAAGCGGGAGATTTTGTTTTCTTTATAATATCTTCCCTGCCTTTGGCGATTAACTGATTAATTGTTGGCATTTCTTTTTCCTCTTATGTATTAATTTCTTTATTTAGCGTCTTCCGATATTTGCCTAAGCCCCGTACCCGCAGGTATCAAGTGCCCTATGGAAACGTTTTCTTTCAGGCCGCGCAACATATCTACCTGACCTGAAACAGCGGCTTCGGTAAGTATGCGGGTTGTTTCCTGAAAGCTTGCCGCAGATATAAACGAATCTGACGACAACGAGGCTTTTGTTATACCCAAAAGTATCGGGCGTGCGACGGGGAGTTTCCCACTACGAGCTTTAATGGCGCGGCGTTCTTCTTCGTACTTGTAACGTGAAATAATTTCGCCGTTTAAGAACTTAGAATCGTTAGAGTGTTCAACGCGCACATTAGAAAGCATTTGCCTTACTATTATTTCAATGTGCTTATCGTTAATAGTTACGCCCTGAAGCCTGTAAACCTGTTGAATTTCGTTTACAAGATATTCTTGCACTTCTTTAGGGCCTTTAACTTTTAAGATATCGTGCGGGTTAATGGCTCCGTCTGATAATGCTTCGCCCTCTTTTACCCTGTCTCCCTCGTAAACTACCAAGTGACGCCCTATAGGTATAATGTATTCTTTTTTAATTTCGGTTTCGGGGTTGGTAACTTCAACCTTAGCATTACCTTTAGAAGTAGGCCCGCACAAATGCACTATGCCGTCAATTTCTGTAACGGCGGCGGCATTTTTGGGGCGGCGTCCTTCAAAAAGTTCAGCCACGCGGGGTAAACCGCCGGTGATGTCTTTAGATTTTGAAGCTTCTTGCGGAATTTTTGCAATTACGTCGCCCGCTTTAATTTTTGCGCCGTCATGAGCCACAAGGGTGGTGTCTACGGGTAGCGGATATTCTATAATTGTTTTACCGTCTTTTTTAACCAAAATTTTCGGGCTTTTTTTGCGGTCGGAAGGGTGCTCTATAATTACGCGCTCGATTAAACCCGTAATTTTAGATTTTTCTTTCTGCAAAGTTACGCCGTCTTTAATATCTACAAAGCTTACCTGCCCGTCAAACTCGGCGATAATAGGCTTAGAGTGCGGATCCCACTTGGCTATCAAAGTGTTTTTCTTTTGACCTGTTGAAGCGTCTGTTTTAAGTTCAACCCTTTGACCGTCTTGCACTTCTATTATTGCGCCGTAAGGTATTTGGTAAACTTGTTTTCTGTGCACGGGAAACTCGGTAAACGCAAGTTCTGTATTGCGGCTAATTACCAAAATTTCGCCTTCTTTGTTTGTAATGGTTTTTAAGTTGTGATAATCTGCGGTACCGTTATTTTCGGCATAGATTTCAGAACGCGACATAACACGGCTGGCCGCACCACCGATGTGGAAAGTACGAAGCGTTAACTGTGTACCCGGCTCGCCGATAGATTGCGCGGCAATGATACCCACAGCTTCGCCCACTTCTGCCATTTTTCCGGTGCCCGGCGAAACGCCGTAGCATTTTGCGCAAACGCCGTGTTCGGCTTCGCAGGTAAGCACGCTTCTGATACCTATTTTGTCAATGCCTGCTTCAATAAGTTTTTGCGCTTTTTCAACGGTAATTACTTCGCCGCGTTTTACTATAAGTTCGTCGTGAATAATGTCTACAACGTTATCTAAAGCCACGCGGCCTGCTACGCGTTCGTCAATTTTTTCGATAATTTCATCGCCCGCTGAAAGCGTACCGATAAATACGCCGTTAGGGGTTTTGCAATCGAGCTCTCTTACCACAACGTCGTGGGCTACGTCTACCAAACGCCTTGTTAAGTAACCAGCGTCTGCAGTTTTTAGCGCGGTATCAGCTAAACCTTTACGGCCGCCGTGAGTAGAGATAAAGTACTCAAGCACCGATAAGCCTTCACGGAAGTTTGAAATAATAGGCGTTTCGATAATTTCGCCAACGCCGCCGGTAAGTTTCTTTTGCGGCTTTGCCATAAGACCGCGCATACCCGCAAGCTGACGTACCTGCTGACGCGAGCCTCTTGCGCCTGAGTCTGCCATCATAAATATAGAGTTAAACCTGTTAGCGCCTTTGCGGGCGGGCTCAAGTTCTTCTTTGCGCATTTCGTCAAACATGATGTCTGCTACTTCGTCGGTAACGTGCGTCCAGATGTCTATAATTTTGTTATAACGTTCTGACTCTGTTATTAAACCGAGTTTAGCTTGTTTTTCAATTTCTTTAACTTGCACTTTGGCTTCTTTAACAAGCTTGTCTTTTTTGGGCGGCACTTTCATTTCGTCTATAGAAATGGAAACGCCCGCAAGCGTCGCGTATGTGTAGCCAAGTTTTTTAATTTCGTCTAGCAAAATACCTGTTTTATATTGACCAAGTTCCTTATAGCAACGGTCTACCAAGTTGCCAAGCTCTTTTTTTGTCATGGCTTTGTTTTGGTATTTTAAAGAGTATGCTCCGTCTGCGTTTTTGGGAAGCGCTTCGTTAAAAATTACGCGCCCTACCGTTGTATAAGTAACGCTTTCACCGCCGCCTTCTGTTTTGTGATTTTTCCATTTTGAAACATCAGACTGCTCGGCGGGTTTTAATTTAGGGTCTGCTATAAGTGTAAGACCGCCAACTTTTATTTTTGCCTGAAGGTCTACCTTACCGCACTGGTAAGCTGAAATTACTTCGCTTACAGACGAGAAAATTTTCCCCTCTCCCTTAACGCCGGGCTTTTCTTTGGTTAAAAAGCAACTGCCCAAAACCATGTCTTGCGAAGGCACGGCTATGGGTTTGCCTGAAGCGGGCGACAAAATATTTTTCGTTGCCATCATTAAAACTTTTGCTTCAAGCTGGGCTTGCACCGAAATGGGCAAATGCACCGCCATTTGGTCGCCGTCGAAGTCGGCGTTAAACGCCGCGCAGGTTAAGGGGTGCAACTGTATGGACTTTCCTTCAACAAGCACAGGCTCGAAAGATTGTATGCCAAGCTTATGAAGCGTAGGCGCGCGGTTTAAAAGCACAGGGTGGTTTTTTGTTACTTTTTCAAGTATGTTCCACACTTTAGCGTCAGTACGCTCTAACATTCTTCTGGCGCTTTTAAGCGTAGCATTTTCTTGTTTTATAAGTTCTTTTATAATGAATGGCTTAAAAAGTTCTAACGCCATTTCTTTAGGCAAACCGCATTGGTTAAGTTTAAGCGATGGGCCTACAACAATTACAGAACGGCCTGAATAGTCTACGCGTTTACCCAGCAAGTTCTGACGGAAACGCCCCTGCTTGCCTTTTAGGGTATCGGATAGTGATTTTAAAGGACGGTTACCCGCGCCGGTTACAGGGCGTGAGCGGCTGTCATTATCTATCAAAGCGTCTACAGCTTCCTGCAACAAACGCTTTTCATTATTTATCATAACGGCAGGCGCTTTTAATTGTTCT